>DAIMIM010000091.1:0-10094 GCA_036722755.1 Caldimonas sp.
AGCGGCTGCAGGAAGCTGCCGAACTGCGACGCCAGCACGATGTAGATGAAGATGACGGCGGCGCCGAGCGCCAGCAGCACGCCCTGGAACGCTTCGGCCTGGTCCTTGGTCTGCCCGCCGACGTCGAAGCGATAGCCCGGCGGCAGCTGCGTCGCCTTGACGATCTTCTGCACGTCGGCGCCGACGTCGCCGCTGGGCCGGCCTTCGGTGCCCGCGTAGATGGCCTGGCGGCGCTGCAGATCCTGGCGCTTGATGACGACCGGATTGACCACCGGGACGATGTCGGCGACGCTCGACAGCGTGATCGGCGTGCCGTCCTTCGCGTAGGCGACGGGCAGGCTGTCGAGCTGGCCGACATTCTCTCGCTCGGTCTGCGGCAGGCGCAACTCGACGTCGACCTGCTCGCCATCGGGCGAGGTCCAGTAGGTCGCCACATCGCCGTTGACGAAGGCGCGCAGGCTGTTGGCGAGCTGCATCGTCGTCATGCCGAGCTCGCGCGCCGCATCGGGCTTCAGGCGAACCGCATAGGCGGGCAGGCCAGGCTTGACGGACGTGGTGAGGTCGGCGATGCCGGGGATCTTGGCGACCTGATCGCGCAGCCGCAGCACCTCGGTCTCGAGCACGATCGGATCGGGGCCGAGCAGCGCGACATAGATCGGCTGGTTGCCGAGCGTCACGTCAATGCCGGGAATCGGCTTCAGCGCGGCGCGCAAGGCGTTCTCGACCTGCTTCTGGCTGCGCTTCCTCTCGCTGGGCTTGGTCAGCTGGATGCTGAGGGTGCCCGAATTGCGGCTGCCGCTGCCGGTGTCGCCAACGGTCGTCGAGATCATCCGGATCTCGGGGAACCGCTTGATGACTTCCTCGACCTGCGCCAGCTTGTCGCTGCCGCGGACCAAGCTCGTGCCGACCGGCAAGTCGACGTTCATCTGGATGTAGCTGTTGTCGCTGTCCGGGATGAACTCCGTGCCGACCAGGGGCGCCAGCAGGATGGCGCCGACGAAGCTGGCAATGCCGGCGATCATGACGAGGCCGCGTGGCGTGATCGTCGCGAAGCGCAGGCGCCGTCGGCTCGATGTGTCGCGCTCGCCGCTGGCGCTGAACGGCCGGCCGAACGCAGGCAGCGGAGGAACGAAGACGCGGTAGCGGCGGCCCGAGAAGATCCAGCGGATCGTCCGCTCGTAGACGCGGTGCAGGATGTCCATGAAGCGGTCGGTGCCGCGCATGAGATGGCCGAGCAGCGGAACGCGCAGCAGCCGGTCGCCCGGCGGGTCGCGCCAGATGCTCGACAGCATCGGATCGAGCGTGAAGCTGACGAAGAGCGAGACGAGCACCGCCACGGCGACGGTCACGCCGAAGGGAAAGAAGAACTTGCCGATGATTCCCTTCATGAAGGCGACCGGCACGAACACGGCGCAGATCGCGAAGGTCGTCGCCATCACCGCCAGGCCGATCTCCTCGGTTCCTTCGAGAGCCGCGGCACGATGGCTCTTGCCCATGTGCACGTGGCGGACGATGTTCTCGCGCACGACGATGGCATCGTCGATGAGCAGGCCGATGCACAGGCTCAGCGCCATCATCGTCATGAAGTTCAGCGTGAAGCCGAACAGGAAGACGGCGATGAAGGCCGAGATCACCGCGATCGGCAGGGTCAGGCCGGTGATGATGGTGCTGCGCCAGCTGTGCAGGAACAGGAAAACGATTGCCACGGTCAGGAGCGCGCCTTCGATCAGGGTGTGCTTGACGCCGTCGAGCGAGCGGCCGACCCAGTCGCTGTCGGCGTAGACGAGGCGCAGCTCGACGCCCGGAGGCATGGTCTTGCGCAACTCTTCGGCGGCGTCCTTGATCGCCTGACCGGTCTCGACGATGTTCGCGTCCTGCTGCTTGTAGACCTGGAACGAGATCGCCGGCACGCCGTCGACGCGCGAAATCGAGTCGGGCTCGCGCTCGCGCTCGACCAGCGTGCCGAGATCGGCGAGGCGCACGACCATGCCGTTGCGGCTGGCGACGATGATGTCGGCGAAGGCCTTGGCATCGCGAACGCGGCCTTCGACGCGAACGATCGCGTCTTCCTTCGTCCCGGTGAGCAGGCCGACCGGGCTGTCGGCATTGGCGCGCTGCAGCACCGCCGAGACGTCGCTCGGCGTCAGCTGGTAGGCGCGCAGGCGCTGCGGATCGAGATCGATGCGGACCTGCCGGACACTGAGGCCGCCAACATCGACGCGAGCCACGCCGGTCGCGCGCTCCAGGCGCTTGCGCACCACCTGGTCGGCAAGCAACGACAGCTCGCGCGGGCTCCGGTCCGGGCCGAGCAGCGACAGCGAGACCGTCGGCTGCGCGTTGTCGCCGTCGAAGCGCGAAATGAAGGGCTGCTTGGCATCGCGCGGAAAGCTGGGCTGAACGCTGGCGACCTTGTCGCGCACGTCCTGGACGGCCCGGTTCATGTCGGCGCTGACCTGGAACTCGACCACCGTCTCGGTGCGCCCCTCGAGACTGTTCGAGCGGATCATCTTGATGCCGGCGATGCCGTTCAGCGCCAGCTCGATCGGCCGTGTCAGCTCGCTTTCGGTGGCGTCGGGCGAAGCGCCCGGGTAGGCGACGCTGATAAAGACGATCGGCGGCGTGATGTCGGGCAGCCGCTCGACACGCAACTGGCTGTACGAGAACAGGCCCAGCACGCAGAGCGCCGCCATGACCATGGTCGCGAAGACCGGGTTGTTGATGGAGACACGGGTGAACCACATGGCGTGCTCGCAGTCTCAGGATTGCGGCGAAGACGCCGCGGATGCGCTCACGCGGACCGGTATCGCCGCCGCGTTCGACGCGCCGGACGCCGCCGGTGCGGCACGTTGCGCCACGACCTTGGCCAGCGCGCCTTCCTTCAGATTGTCGAAGCGCATGGCCAGGATCTGAATGTCGTTGGGCAGGCCCTGACTGACCTCGACGCGGCCGCTCGCCGCGTCCTTGCGGCCCGTGATGACGATGCGGCGCACCAGTGCTCCATGTTCGATCGCCCAGACGAAATCCTGGCCCGATGCCTGGCCGATCGCGGTGGCCGGCACCGTCATGCGCTCGGCGGTGTCGGCGATGAGCACGCGGGCCTGGGCGTACTGCCCGGCGCGAAAGTGCTCCTCTCGGTTCTCCAGCACGACGACGACGCCGATCGCGCGCGTTCCGGCTTCCGCTGCCGGCGCGATCCGGTCGATGCGCCCGGAGACCGGCGCGCTCTGCCCTTCGATCTGCACCTCGACGGCCTGGCCCGGACTGAGCAGCGACACCTCGTGCGTTCCGACGGTGCCGGCGAGCTCGAGCGTGGAGAGGTCGACCACCGTCACGACCGGCTGCTCGGCGCTGACCTTTTCCCCGGGTACGACATGGCGCTTGCCGACGATGCCGGAAATCGGCGCCGCGAGCGCCGCTTCCTTGATGCCGATGCGCGACACGCTGAGTTGCGCCTGTGCCGACTTCAGCTGCGCCCGTGCCGCATCGAGGCGCGCCTGCGAGCTTTGCAGCGCCGTCGACGAGATGAAGTTCTGGGCGGCGAGGCCGACGTTGGCGGTGTTCTGGCGCTCGGCTTCGAGCAAGCCCGCCTGCGCCGACTCGACGAGCGCGGCACGGTCGCTGAGCCGGCTTTGCAGGTCGGAAAGATCGATGTCGCCGATCACCTGCCCGGCCTTGACGCGGCTGCCTTCGGCGACGCTGAGTGCGAGCAGCGTTCCCGCCGCCTTGGCGCGAACGATCGCAGTGCGCGGCGCGACCAGCGGCCCGGAGAATTCGACGGTGATCGGCATCCTGGCGAGCAGCGGCCGGGCGACTTCGCCCGTCGTGAATTCAAGCGCCACCGGCGTCTTTCCCTTGCCCTCGCCCGTTGTCGCCGAGCCCTCGCCGGCCTTGGCCGGACCGACGCTGGCGCGCGACATGATGGCGACGACGAGCCCGGCGATGACGAGGACGGCGATGGCGCTTCCCACCCAGACGCTGCGCCTTCTTTTGATTCCCGAAAATTTCATGGCCGCAAGTGTAGGTGGGTGGTTCCATGCCACCGCCGGGCGTGCGACCAACTGCGGATTCGCGGGGTCCGGTGGCAGGAACCGTCGATGAAGTGACGCGATCCGGTCGCGAGATGCGTTCCGGCGCTCAGCCGGGCCGACGGTCGAGCAGCGTGGCTCGCCAGCAGCAGAGCGCAGCGGCGACCGACACGGCGCTGGCCGCCCAGAACACCGAGGCAAAGCCGAACGCTTCGCTCAGGGCACCGCCCGCGACACCGCCGATGACGCCGGAAGCGCCGTAGCCGAGCACGGTGTAGAGCGCCTGGCCGCGTCCGCGCAGCCGGCCTGGAAAGTGGCGCGTGATGACCGCGATACAGGCCGAATGCTGCGCTGCGAACGTCAGGCAATGCAGCAACTGGGTGAAGACGAGAACGACCACGCTGCCTCCGAACGCGGCGACGAGACCGAAGCGAAGCGCTGCCACCAGCGCCGCGATCGTCAGCCAGCCGTGCATCGACAGGCGATGCAGCCAGCGCCCCTGGAACAGAAACCAGCCGACCTCGGCGGCGACGCCGATCGCCCAGAACAGACCGATGGCGCCCTTGCCGTAGCCGAGCGAGGCGAGGTAGAGCGAATAGAACGCATACAGGCTGGTGTGCGCGAGCACCGTCAGGAACACGCCGGCGAAGAACCAGGCGACCACCGGTTGCCGGAGCACCGCCAGCGCGCCGGGTGCGGACGCATCGGCAGGCGCGGTCTCCGCCGCGTTCGAGCGCGGCAGCCCGGCCGCCGCGGCCAGGAGCAGGCCGAGCAGGGCGACGCAGAGCAGCGGAAAGCGTTCGACGCCGACCGCCTGCAACACGAAGCCGCTGGCCGTCACCGCGCCGATGAAGCCGAGCGATCCCCACAGCCTGACCCTGCCGTAGCGGGTGATGTCGACGCGACCCTCGACGCTGACGCGGTGCGCCAGCAATGCCTCGCTGATGGGAATGACGCCGGCCGTGCAAAGAAACAGCACGCCGCAGACCGTCGCCACCCAGACGTAGCCGCCCGAAATGAAAAGGCCGAGCGAGGCGATCAGCGCGCCAGCGACGGCGAGCCGCAACATCGATTCGCGTCGGCCGCTGTGGTCGGCCCACCAGCCCCACGCGTAGGGCGCGAACAGGCGGGTCGCGCTTTGCAGCGACGTGAGCGAGCCGATCGCCAGCGTCGTGTAGCCGAGGCTCTGGTACCAGAGCGTGGCATAGGTGCCGAACATGCCGGCGAAGGCGAAATACGCCAACGACACCGCGGCGAACGGCAGGGTGCCCGCAGCCCGCGCCGCGCGCCATGCGAGCCGCCTCAAGGGGCGCGGGAGGGAATCGGTGGCGTCGCGACCCGAACGTCGCCGCACTGGGCGCGGTGCAGCAGCGCGTGGTCCATCACCACCAGCGCGAGGAGCGCCTCGGCGATCGGCGCGGCGCGGATGCCGACGCATGGATCATGGCGGCCGAAGGTTTCGACGACCGCCGCCTGCCCGGCAAGATCGATGGAGCGGCGCGGGCTGCGGATCGAGCTGGTCGGCTTGATGGCGATGCGAACGGTGATGTCCTGCCCGGTCGAGATGCCGCCGAGCACGCCGCCCGCGTTGTTGCCCGCGAAGCCCTCGGGTGTGAGCTCGTCGCCGTGGGTCGTGCCGCGCTGCGCGATCGAGGCGAAGCCGGCGCCGATCTCGACGCCCTTCACCGCGTTGAGGCCCATCATCGCGAAAGCGATGTCGGCATCGAGCTTGTCGTAGAGCGGGTCGCCGAGGCCGACCGGCACGCCGCGCGCCACGACGTCGACGCGCGCGCCGCAGCTGTCGCCGTCCTTCCTCAACGCGTCGACATAGGCCTCGATACGCGCGACGTCGCTCGCGTTGGCGGCGAAGAAGGGATTGGCATCGACATGCTCCCAGCCCTCGAAGGGAATCTCGATCTCGCCGATCTGCGACAGGTGCGCGGCGAAGCTCGCACCATGCGCGAGGCGCAGCCACTTGCGGGCGATCGCGCCCGCCGCCACCGTCGGCGCGGTGAGGCGTGCCGAGGCGCGGCCACCGCCGCGCGGATCGCGAAAGCCGTACTTGTGCAGATAGGTGTAGTCGGCGTGGCCGGGCCGGAACGTGTTGAGCAGGTTCGCGTAGTCCTTGCTGCGCTGGTCGGTGTTTCGGATCAGCAGGCCGATCGGCGTGCCGGTGGTCTTGCCTTCGAAGACCCCAGAAAGGATCTCGACCGTGTCGGCCTCGCTGCGCTGCGTGACGTGGCGAGAAGTCCCCGGGCGCCGGCGATCGAGATCGGGCTGGATGTCGTCGGCCGAAAGCTCGAGCCCGGGCGGGCAGCCATCGACCACGCAGCCGATCGCCGGGCCGTGGCTCTCGCCGAAGTTGGTGACGCGAAAGAGCGTGCCGAGCGTGCTGCCTGGCATCCGTCGAGCGGCCTAGTTGTGCTTCGACGAAGGCAGCTCGTCGAGGCTCTCGACCGGCCAGTCGCGGATGTAGGCCTTCAGCATGCGGTTCTCGAAGTCCTGGCTGTCGACGACGGCGCGGGCGACGTCGTAGAACGAGACCACGCCCATCAGCGTCTTTTCGGTCAGCACGGGCATGTAGCGCGCGTGGCGGCCGAGCATCATGCGGCGCACCTCGTCGAGCTCGGTGCCGGGCGTACAGGTGAGCGGCGCGTCGTCCATGACGCTGCGCACGCGGGTCTTGCCGAGCACGCCGGCGTTCTTCACCACCGCCTTGATGACCTCGCGAAACGTCAGCATGCCGATCAGCTCGCCATGCTCCATGACGACGAGCGAGCCGATGTCGCGTTCCGACATGACGTTGAGCGCCGCATGGAGCTCCTCGTCGGGCGCGACGGTGAACAAGGTGCCGCCCTTGACGCGCAGGATGTCGCTGACTTTCATGCTTGTCTCCTGGGGTGATCCGCGTCGTCGGCGAATCGGAATCGAAAATCAATATAGCCCACAATCGTCCCGAGAGGATGCCCCGTATGCCCGGATACGCGAACCCCGGTTTCGATACGCTGGCGCTGCACGCCGGCGCCTCGCCCGATCCCGCCACCGGCGCGCGTGCCGTGCCGATCCATCTGACGACCTCGTTCGTGTTCGAATCGAGCGAGCACGCCGCCTCGCTCTTCAACATGGAGCGCTCGGGGCATGTCTACAGCCGCATCTCGAACCCGACCAACGCGGTGCTCGAAGAGCGCGTCGCCGCGCTCGAAGGCGGCGCTGGCGCCATCGCCACGGCGAGCGGCCAGGCCGCGCTGCACCTGGCGATCGCGACGATTGCTGGCGCGGGCTCGCACATCGTCGCCTCGAGCGCGCTCTACGGCGGCTCGCACAACCTGCTGCACTTCACGCTGTCGCGCTTCGGCATCGCCACGACGTTCGTCAAGCCCGGCGACCACGCCGCCTGGCGCGACGCGATCCGACCCGAAACCAAGCTGCTGTTCGGCGAAACGCTCGGCAACCCCGGCCTCGACGTGCTCGACATCCCGGCCATCGCCGACATCGCCCACGCCGCCCACCTGCCCTTGCTGGTCGATTCGACTTTCACCACGCCCTGGCTGATGCGGCCGTTCGAGCATGGCGCCGACCTGCTCTACCACTCGGCGACCAAGTTCCTCTCGGGCCACGGCACCGTGATCGGCGGCGTCCTTGTCGACAGCGGCCGCTTCGACTGGGACGCGGCCACCGCCGCCTCCGGCCGCTTCACCGAGCTGACCGAGGCCTACGACGGCTTTCACGGCATGGTCTTCACCGAAGAGAGCACCGTCGGCGCGTTCCTGCTGCGGGCCCGGCGCGAGGGCCTGCGCGATTTCGGCGCCAGCATGAGCCCGCACACCGCGTGGCTGGTCTTGCAAGGCCTCGAGACGCTGCCGCTGCGGATGGCGCGGCACGTCGAGAACGCGCGCAAGGTGGTCGCGTTTCTGGCCGCGCATCCGGGCGTCGCGAACGTCGCCTATCCGGAGCTCGAGACGCATCCCGACCACGCGCTCGCCAAGCGGCTGCTGCCGCGCGGCTGCGGCTCGATCTTCAGCTTCGACCTGCGCGGCTCGCGCGAACAGGGCCGCACGTTCATCGAGGCGCTGAAGATCTTCTCGCATCTCGCCAACGTCGGCGATTGCCGGTCGCTCGTGATCCATCCGGCCTCGACGACGCATTTCCGCATGGACGACGCGGCTCTGCAGCGCGCCGGCATCGGCCCCGGCACGATCCGCCTCTCGATCGGGCTCGAAGATCCGGACGATTTGATCGACGACCTGAAGCGTGCGCTGAAAGCGGCATCGAAGCCATGAAGCTCGCGGTCGAGAGCGTCGCCGGGCGCCACGACGCGTATGTCTACGGTGGCGGCAAGCCGCTCGACCCGACCCTGCCGGCCGTCGTGTTCGTGCACGGCGCCCTGCACGACCACAGCGTCTGGACCTTGCTGGCGCGCTGGTTCGCGCACCACGGCTACGGCGTGATCGCGCCCGACCTGCCCGGCCATTCGCAAAGCGCGGGGCCGGCCTTGACGAGCGTCGAGGACATCGCCGACTGGCTGCTCGCCCTGCTCGATGCCGCGGGCGTGCGCCAGGCGAGCTTCGTCGGCCACAGCATGGGCTCGTTGATCGCGCTCGAAGCGGCGGCGCGAGCACCGGAGCGCGCGACGCGGCTCGTGATGATCGGCACCGCCTACCCGATGGCCGTCTCGCCGGCGCTTCTCGAGGTCGCGCGCAGTGACCCGTTCGCGGCGATCGACAGCGTCAACGCCTTCTCGCATTCGACCATGGCCGGCAAGCCGTCGTATCCCGGCCCGGGCATGTGGCTGCACGGCTCGAACCGCATCCTGATGCGGCGCGTCCAGGCCGGACACAAGGAGACGAATCTCTTTCTCGACGACTTCGCGGTCTGCGACCGCTATGCCAACGGCCTCGTCGCGGCGGCTCGCATCGCCTGCCCGGCGACGCTGGTACTCGGCGCACGCGACCAGATGACCGTGCCGACACAGACCGCGGCGATCGCCGCCGCATTACGGGCCAAGGTGGTGTCGCTAGCGTCCGGCCACGCCCTGATGACTGAAGTTCCCGACGCCTTGCTCGCCGCGCTTCGCACGGCGATCCAGACGGAAGCCGCGGCGCCGGCGACGCCCTAGCCGGGCAGCGACCCGGCTGCGCGAGCGAGCTCCGCGGCCAGGATCAGGGATGCCTCGAGCGTGAACGCACCGTCCTCGAGCCGCTCCCGCAATGTCGCCCCGTCGATGCACTCGAAACGCTCGACCTCACCGTCGCGATTGATCGGCACGACGTAGCCTGGCAAGCGGGCGCGGAAGACGTCGATGCGCTCGACCATGTAGCCTTCGGCGACCGGCCGCCGCACGACAACGGCCTCGCCGGCTTCGAGATCGCGCAAGTCGGAGAGCAGCAGTCCGGCTTCCTCCATCGTCTCTCGCTCGAGCGTTGTCAGGGTCGATTCGCCGGCCGCCACCTGGCCGCCCATGAGCGTGTCCCACAGGCCCGGGTCGGTCGACTTGTCGAAGGCCCGCTGCTGCACCCAGACGTGGCCGTCGTCGGCGCGACCGACGAGATGAACGGCGAAGGTCCGCAGGCCGAGGACGCGAACCGCGGCGCGTTCGATCGAACCGAGCACGTGACCCTCGTCGTCGACCACCGACAACAGCTCGTCGCGCCAGGGGCCGGCCAGGCGCCGATCGCGCAGCCATGCGGCGATCGTCGCGAACGACGCGTCGGCCGGTGCGGGCACGCAAAAGCCGTCGCCGTGCCGATCGAGCATTCCACCGGCCTCGAGCAGGAGCGATGCCACCGCAGGCTCGATGCTGCCGATCCGGCGCGCCGCACCGCCGAACGCGAGGAAGAGCGTGGAGCGAGGCCGCAGCGGCTGCGCATCGGCCGCCTGCATGGCTCGATGCAACCAGTCGCTCATGCGCGTCGTCGTGGCGAGAGGCTCACCGTCCGTCGAGCAGCGCGAGAAGCGCCGCCTCGTCGATCACGGCGACACCGAGCTCTTCCGCCTTGGCGAGCTTGGAACCGGCCTCGGCGCCGGCGACGACGTAGTCGGTCTTCTTCGACACCGAGCCCGCGACCTTGC
>DAIMIM010000092.1:0-10054 GCA_036722755.1 Caldimonas sp.
GCTGGCGCGGGCGATCGCGCTCGACCCCGAGCTCATCATGTACGACGAGCCCTTCGCCGGGCTCGACCCGATCTCGATGGGTGTGGCCGCGAACCTCATCCGGACGCTGAACGACACCACGGGCGCGACTTCGATCCTCGTCTCGCACGACGTCGAGGAGTGTTTCTCGATCTGCGACTATGCTTACCTGATGTCGTCGCAAGGCAAGGTTGTGGCGCACGGCAAGCCGAATCAGCTGGCCGAATCCGAGGATCCGGAAGTGCGGCAATTCATTCGTGGCGAGCCCGATGGGCCGGTGCGTTTCCACTATCCAGCGCCGCCGCTGGCCGAAGACTTCGGAGTCCGCGCTTGAATGGCGAGCCGTTCGCGGGCGCTTCGGAGCCGAAGCGCCAGGGAGTCTTGCCCTGAGCGCCGTGGTCGCCAGGCTCGGTCGCGGCACGATCGAGATCCTGCGGGTGCTGGGCCACCACGCGACCTTTTTCGTCGCGTTGCTGCGCGCTTGCCCGGCGGCTCTGCGCCGCCCATATCTCATCGTGGCGCAGATCCACGCGATCGGCAATCTCTCGCTCGTCATCATCGTCGCCTCGGGGCTGGCGGTCGGCTTCGTGCTTGCCCTGCAGATGTACTACGCGCTCGCCACCTATGGCGCGTCCGAGTCGCTCGGCCTGATCGTCAACCTGTCGCTGACGCGCGAGCTCGGCCCGGTCGTCACGGCGCTGTTGTTCGCCGGCCGCGCCGGAACGTCGCTCACGGCCGAGATCGGCCTCATGAAGGCCGGCGAACAGCTCGCCGCCATGGACATGATGGCGATCGATCCGAAAAGCCGAGTGCTCGCACCGCGATTCATCGGCGGCATCATCTCGATGCCGATCCTCGCGATTCTCTTTTCCGCTGTCGGCATCCTCGGCGCCTACGTCGTCGCCGTGCTGCTGATCGGCGTCGATGCGGGCAATTTCTGGTCGATCATGCAGTCTGGTGTCGACGTTCGCCGCGACATCGGCAACGGCATCATCAAGAGCATCGTCTTCGGCTTCATCTGCACCTTCGTCGCCCTGTACCAGGGCTACGAGGCCGAACCCACGCCTGAAGGTGTTGCGCACGGCACGACGAGAACGGTCGTCATCGCCTCGCTCGGCGTGCTGATCACCGACTTCGTGCTCACCGCGCTCATGTTCTCCACGCCCTGAGGCCGGGCTCCGATAGGATCACGCCAGGCAGGAACCACCGATGGAAAAGAAAAGCATTGAGATCTTCGTCGGCATCTTCGTTCTGCTGGGCATGCTCGGCGTCGTCTTCCTGGCCCTGAAGGCTGCGAACCTGGGCACCTTCAGCACCGGCGACACCTATGCGCTCTCCGCGAAGTTCGACAACATCGGCGGCCTCAAGGTGAGGGCGCCGATTCGCAGCGCCGGCGTCACGGTGGGCCGGGTAGTCGCGATCTCGCTCGACCCGAAGACCTACCAGGGCGTGGTCCACCTCGATATCGAACGACAGGTGCAATTCCCGACCGACTCGTCGGCGCGAATCCTCACCTCGGGGCTGCTCGGCGATCAGTACATCGGCATCGAGGCCGGCGGCGCGGACAAAATGTTCCAGGCGGGCGACACGATCCAGCAAACACAGTCCGCGATCGTGCTCGAAAGCCTGATCAGCCAGTTTCTTTTCAGCAAGGCCGCCGATGCGGGCTCGGCCAGCGGCCCGGCCGTGGCCGCCAGCGGGAGCAAGAAATGAAGTTTGGCTCGCTGCGTTCCGTCGCCCTGGTCGCGGCGGCGCAGCTTCTGCTCGTTCTTGCCGGCTGCTCGACCATCGATGCGGCCCGCGGCGGCCCCGGCCAGCGGCTCGATCCCTGGGAGAAGTGGAACCGCAAGGTCTTCAACTTCAATGAAGACGTCGACCGGACGGTGCTGAAGCCGGTCGCGACCGGCTACACCGAGGTCGTACCCCAGTCCTTGCGCCGTGGCGTCAGCAATTTCTTCAGCAATTTCGCCGATGCCTGGTCGGCGATCAACAACATCGCGCAAGGCAAGATTTCCACCGGGCTCGAGGACGCGACGCGTGTCGGGGCGAACACCTTGTTCGGCCTGGGCGGCATCCTCGACGTCGCCTCCGAAATGGGCCTCGACCGCCACTACGAAGACTTCGGGCAGACCCTCGGGCGCTATGGCATCGGCGCCGGCGCCTACGTCGTTCTGCCCATCCTCGGTCCGTCGACGGTGCGCGACGCCGCAGCGTTGCCGGTCGACCGGCTCGCCTCGCCGCCGGCGTTCTTCAACGGCACCGGCACTGTGATCGGCCTGACGACGCTGCAGATTATCAACACGCGCGCCGGGCTGCTCGGCGCCACCCGTGTGATCGACGACATTGCGCTCGACAAGTACACCTTCGTGCGCGATGCCTATCTGCAACGGCGGCGCAGTCTCATTTTCGACGGCGACGCTCCCGACGCGCCAGCCCCGGTGGACGGATCCGCATCGGACGCCGCCAGCGCTGTCGGAACCAACCTTGCGGCACCGGCACCGGCATCGGCGCCATCAACGTCGGCATCCGCGTCGGCGCGCTCGGCGTCGGCGCCGTCGGCCTCCGCATCGGCACCATGATTGCCAATCGTCGGTTGCCTCTCCCACTTTGCGAGGATCCAGAATGAAAACGACGAGACGACAGATCGGAGCGCTGGCAGCGATGGCAGCGCTGCTTTTCGCGGCGACGGGTGTGCAGGCACAGGCTGCCAAGACACCGGACGGACTCATCAAGGAAGTGTCTACCGACGTGTTGAATGCGGTGAAGTCTGACAAGACGATCCAGGCGGGCGACGTCCGCAGGGTGACGACGCTGGTCGATCAGAAGGTGCTTCCCTATGTCAATTTCCAGCGCATGACCGCGTCGGCGGTCGGCCGCTACTGGCGCCAGGCGACGCCGGATCAGCAAAAGCGCCTCCAGGACGAGTTCAAGCTGCTTCTCGTGCGCACCTATTCGGGCGCTTTGTCGCAGGCGAGCTCGGAACAGACCGTCGAGCTGAAGCCGATGCGTTCGTCACCGACCGACAACGAAGTGGTCGTGCGAACCGAGATTCGCGGCAAGGGCGACCCGATCCAGCTCGACTACCGTCTGGAGAAAGCTGGCGACTCGTGGAAGATCTATGACGTCAACGTTCTGGGCGTCTGGCTGGTCGAGAACTACCGCAACAGCTTTGCCGAGGAAATCGGCGCGAATGGCATCGAGGGCCTGATCGCGAAGATGGCGGAGCGCAATAAGGCCGCCAATTCGGCGAAGAGCTGAGCTTTGCTTCTGCTTCCGGCCACGCTGACAGCCCACGAGGCGCGCGACACGCTGCGCATGCTCAAGCAGGCGCTGCAGAAAGAAGGCGCCGAGACGGCTGTCGTCGTCGACGCCGGCCCGCTACAGCATTTCGACTCGGCGGCGCTGGCGGTGTTGCTCGAGATCGATCGCCTGGCGCAAGCGTGGGGGCGGACGTTCTCGATCCGCTCGGCGCCGGCCAAGCTGGCGGCGCTGGCGAAGCTCTACGGCGTCGACGTGCTGTTGCTGCCGCCTCGGGAGCAGGTCGGCGTGCCGGTGTCGGCCGCTGTCGATCAGCGCAAGCCGGCGACGTAGTCGGCCAAGGCCTTGGCGTCCCGGTCGCTGAGCTTGGCGGCGATCTGCGTCATCGGCAGGCTGTTGTGGCGCGCGCCGCTGCGGAACGAGAGCAGCTGCGCTTCGACGTAGTCGGCGTGCTGTCCGCCAAGGCGCGGATACTGCGAAGGAATGCCGGCACCGCTCGGCCCATGGCACCCCGCGCAAGCCGGAACGCTCCCGGTCGCGGCGCCGCCGCGATAGATCTTCTCACCGGCGCCGGCCAGGTCCTTGTTCCTGGCAAATCCCGGCTTGGCCTGCTTGCTCGCGTAGAAGGCGGCGACGTTCTTCATGTCGATATCGCTCAGCGTCGACGCGATGCCGCTCATGATGGGGTTCTGGCGTTTGCCGGATTTGAATTCGCCCAGCTGCTTGACGAGGTACTCGGCCTGCTGGCCCTGCAGGATCGGATTGACCGGGATGCCGCGTGAACCGTCGTTCGTATGGCAGGCGACGCAGATGCCGCTCGAGATCGCTTCCCCCTTGACCACGTCGGCCTTCGCCGCGGGAGGCGGCTCGGCGGCGCACGCGCAGGCGCCCATGAGAGCCACGATCAGACCGGAGAGCACTCGAGCAGCAGGCTTCATGGAAAGAGGCAGTCCTCGTGCAAAGCTGCTGATTTTACAATGAGCCATTTGAGGCAGCCATGACCGAACCCTCGCCGTCCGCGCCGCCGTCTTCGAACGACGCCGCCGACGAGGCCCTGAAGATCAAGGCAGCGCTCGGCTGGACCCACACCGCGCGTTTCCTCACGACTGCCAGCAAGCTTTCGGAGCTGCCTGCCACCGAGCTGCCGGAGATCGCATTCGTGGGCCGTTCCAACGCCGGCAAGTCGACTGCGATCAACGTCCTGACGCAGCAAAGGCGACTAGCGTTCGCTTCCAAGACGCCGGGCCGAACGCAGCACATCAACCTCTTCGAGCTGGGCCCGAAGGACGCCGCCGATGCGCTCTTCGCGGACCTGCCTGGCTACGGCTACGCCGCGGTGGAGCGCACGGCAAAGCTCCGCTGGCAGGAAGTGATGGCCGAGTATCTCGCCGTCAGGCGCAGCCTGGTCGGAATCGTCCTCATGGTCGATTCGCGTCACGGCTTCACCGAGCTTGACCGAAAGCTGCTCGGGTTCGTCGCGCCGCGCGTGGCCAATGGCTCGGTGACGCTCCTCGCGCTCCTTACGAAGTCGGACAAGTTGAACCTGCGCGATGCGAAGGCTGCAGAGCGCGATGCCGCGGCGGTTCTGGGCGAGCTGACGACCGGAGAATCCGACGTCTCAGTGACCCGCTTCTCCGCGCTCAGCGGAATCGGCATCAGCGACACGGCTGTCTTGCTCAGACAGCTCGTGCGTGACCGGATCGCCGGAGCTTGAGAGCCCGTACGCTCGGGTCTCAGAGGCCGGGGCTCGCCTTGCCTTCGGCGATCTTCCAGTTGTAGGTGGTGGCCTGGGTCAGATCGCCCGGCTTTTTCGGGTCGACACCTTGCTGCCAGTAGTCGATCGTGATTTCCTTGAAGACCATCTCGACCTTCTGCGACACGTTGCCGTCTTCGGTCGCGTTTTGCGTCACCTTGGTAATGAAGGCTTCGTTCATGACCGCCTGCCAAAAGGGTTTCGGCGTGTCCTTGCCGACCGATTTGCACATCTGGAGCTTGATGGTCGGAAACGCCGAGCCCGTGCAGATGTAGCCGAGGATGGTGGGCGACGAGCGGTCCCAGTAGTGTTCCCAGCTCATCTTGCCGGGGCTCGGCTTGCCAACGCTGGCGCCACCGCCCTTGGTCCAGCTCGACTCAGCCTCGACATCCCATTCCCAGCTCTGGATTTCGATCCATTTCTCGAAGCCCCCCTGTCGCGACTCGCCGTCGGCACCCTTGATCCACATGAAGGCGTTCAATGCTGCGGCCATCTAACACTCCCTTAGTTGCTGTTGGCTGATCGAGTTCGCCGATCCGGATGGGCAGGCGCCTGACAAGAACTCGCAAGCTTGCCAAGCGTCCGAGCGCTTGTCAAACCCACTGATGGGGTAAAAGATCCGGTCGGCGCGGAGATACCCACGGCGGACTTGCCTGCGAAAGCTTCCATCGAATCGTTCGATCTCACCCTGCGCAGCGGCATCCGCCTGGCTTGCCGCGCGAGCGGCCCGACGCACGCGCCGATGCTGCTTTTCCTGCACGGATTCCCGGAGGCGGCATTCGTTTGGGACGACCTGCTCCTGCATTTTGGCGCGCGCTATCGCTGCGTCGCGCCGAATTTGCGCGGCTACGCCGGCTCGTCCTCTCCGGTGGAGATCGAGGCCTATCGCGCCAAACACCTGATCGCAGATATCGCCGGACTCATCGACGCGTTGGGTGGAGGCGTCGAAGCGCTGATCGCACACGACTGGGGCGGCGCTGTCGCATGGGGCCTGGCTGCGCAGCGGCCCGACCTGCTGCGCCACTTGGTCATCGTCAATTCGCCGCACCCCGCCACCTTCTTGCGTGCACTGCAGCACGACCCGGCGCAACAGGCGGCAAGCGCATACATGAATTTTCTGTGTCGACCCGACTCGGAAACGTTGCTCGAAGAAAACGATTTCGCGCGCCTGTGGCCGTTTTTCACCAACATGGGCGCGAGCAGCGCGACACACTGGGGCGGCGGGTGGCTCACCGAGGCCGTGCGCGACCGCTACCGCGCCGTCTGGCGCGCCGGGCTCACCGGCGGCTGCAACTACTACCGCGCATCGCCGCTGCGGCCGCCGACCGCCGCCGACAGCGCCGTCATGACGATCCGCTTCGCACCGGAAGTGGTGACCGTTCGCGTTCCGACACTGGTCGTCTGGGCCGAAGACGACATCGCACTGCCGCCGTCGCTGCTCGACGGTCTCGAGGGCTTCGTTCCCGACATGCGCCTGGTCCGCGTCGCGGGCGCGACCCACTGGATCGTGCATGAACGTCCGCAGTTGGTCATCGCCGCGATCGAGGCAGAGCTGGCGCGCTGAGCTCGCGCCGAGAAGCGCCTCAGGTGCGCGGTGACAACTCCCGCGCCATCCGATCGACCGCGCGCTGCATGATCGGCTTGGCCTCGAGAGGCTGCACCAGCCCGGCGCTGCTGAGGCGCTCGAGGGCGCGGCGCGTGATCGAGTGGGTGCGCGACGGCGACTCGCCGGCGAACAGGAAGAAGAGGCTTCGGTCGCTGCGCCACAGCAGCTGAACGCGGCTCCAGCGACCTTGCAGGAAGATTCGCAGTCGGGCGCTGGCGCGCAGCGCCTCGATCCGTTTCGCCGGGTCATCATCGACATGGTCGCCCGAGCTCGGCAGGTACTCTGCAGGAACCGTCTCCATCGACGACAGGTCGATCACCGAATCGCTGAAGCTGCGCGCCGCGGCCGCCTCGGGGACGACCTCGTCGCGCATCTTCTGCACGATCTCTTCCGGCGTCAGTGCACCGGCGACGCGGGCACCCGGGCGAAGCGCCTCGGTGTGGATCGTCATCAGCTCGTTGAGCACGCCTTGCTGCTCCATCGAGGTCTGCCCGACGAGCTCCATGCCGGTGCGCAGGCGCTGCAGGAGGCCGGGCAGCAGCTGCAGCAGCCGCTGTCGGCTCTGCGGGTGATCGGGGATCTTCAAGCTCCAGAGCAGGTCGTCGATGGTCTTGAGGTCGTTCATCGTCGCTTCCGACTGCTCGCCGTGGCGCAGCATGTCTTCGGCGATGACTTGGGCCCAGGTGCCCGTCACGAAACGGCGAATCGTCGGCGTCGTGCGCACGGCCACCATCTGGTCGGTCAGCCGCTGCGCCAGATGCTGTTGCAAAATCTCGCGCTGTTCGGCGAGCTGAAGGGCGTCGACGGCGGGTTGTGCCGATCGAAGTTGGCCCTGCAGCTGCTCGGACAGATAGCTGTCGACGCGATTGAGCCCACGCCGAAACAAGGCTGCGTCGGGCACGCCGGCGCCGGCCATCTCTTCGGCCACCGCAGTGCTGAACGACAGGAACCCAGAGAGCCGCGGGTCTTCGATGCGCGAGTAGCCGACGCTGACTTCACCGATGCGGTCGAGCAAGCGCCACGCCGGATGGTCGTACGAATCGAGCATCGTGTTGTCGCTCAAGGCGATGCGCAGAACGGCAATCTGCATGCGAGCGAAGATTGTTCGGAAGGCGCCCGGCAGCTGCGAATCCCCGAGCAACGACTCGAACAATCGCGTCACCAGCTCGATCACCTGCCGATCGATGGGCTCGCTGGCGCTGGCGACGAGCGCGGTACGGTGCTGCTCGATGCGGCTGACGGTGCTTTGCGGGCCGCGGCCGGCCAGCGACGCTTCCGACGGCAGATGGCGAAGTAGCTCGTCGAGGCGCAGGAGCGCCTGTTCGAGTTCCGGATTGCGTCGCGACGTGCCGTCGCTGCGAACGCCGCGGGCGGCGCCGGCGGTGGCAGCGTCGGCGCCGTCGTTGGCGTTGCCGCCAGTGCCCGGCATGCTCGCCAGCAGCGAGCTCATCGCGCCGGTCCGCGTCGCCTCGGGAGCGGGAAAGCGGCCGAAGCTCGCACCGGAAGGCAAGACGACGGTGCGATACAAGCCGGGTTGCACGCCTTCGGATTCGAGCCGGGTTGAGGCAGCGGCCCAGGCGTTCTTGAGCAGGCCGGCGGCGACACCGGCCGACGTGCGCAAGACGATCGCGCGTTGCACCGGCGAGCTGACGGCGGCACAAGCAGCGTCCCAAAGCGCCGACGCGTAGAGCAGCGGCCGGAACGGATTGGTTTCGGGGCTGACGTGGCTCTGGCCGGTGAGGGTCGAGGTAAACGTCTGCAATTCACGCAGCTCCCATTCGGCCGTGCTGTCGATCAGCTGCATGGCGCGCGAAATCTCGATGTCGACCTCGACCCGCGACTCGTCCATCAATTCGAGGCCGCCCAGGCCGGTCTTGCCGTCGAGAACGGCAACGTCCCGCTGCCCGTCGATGTCTTCGGTGACGCGCCTGGTCAGCGATTCGACGAACGTCTTCTCATAGAGCGTCGCGTCGCGCTGGAGCGACTTCACGATGTCCGAGTGATGGCCCCGATCGGCGGTGGGCGAGCCGGCGTCTCTCGACTGACCGAGCAGCGTCAGGGTGCCGGCAAGGGCCCGTGCGGCCAACGCCGGCGCCAGGGCGAGCTCTTGTTCGACGAAGCGTTGAAACAGGGGCGCGGTCGGCATGCCTCGGATCCGAATGAGGGGTCGATTATCTCGCCGGTCGCGGCTGCGTCCATTCGCAGGCGCAGCGATCTGCCGACAGTCGAGCCTGCGGCCATGAAAAAGGGCTGCCGAAGCAGCCCTTTTATGGTGACGTGCGTCGCCGGACCTACATGTCCATGCCGCCCATGCCACCCATTCCACCCATGCCGCCGCCCATGCCGCCGCCGCCGGAGGATTCTTCCTTCGGTGCTTCGGAGATCATGGCTTCGGTCGTGAGCATCAGCGAAGCGACCGAGGCGGCGTTTTGCAGCGCGGTACGCGTCACCTTGGTCGGATCCAGGATGCCCATCTCGATCATGTCGCCGTACTGGCCGTTCTGCGCGTTGAAGCCGTAGTTGCCCTTGCCGCCGAGGACGGCCGCGACGACCACGCTCGGCTCGTCGCCGGCGTTCTGCACGATGATGCGGATCGGCTCTTCGATGGCGCGCAGGATCAGCTTGATGCCGGCGTCCTGATCGGGGTTGTCACCCTTGATCGTGCCCACCGTTTGCTTGGCGCGCAACAGCGCGACTCCGCCGCCGGCGACGATGCCTTCTTCCACGGCCGCACGGGTTGCGTGCAGTGCATCTTCGACGCGGGCCTTCTTCTCTTTCATCTCGGTTTCGGTCGCTGCGCCAACCTTGATCAGCGCCACGCCGCCGGCCAGCTTGGCGACGCGTTCCTGGAGCTTTTCCTTGTCGTAATCGCTGGTCGCTTCCTCGATCTGCACGCGCACTTGCTTGACGCGCGCCTCGATATCGGCGGTCGCACCGGCGCCATCGATGATGGTGGTGTTTTCCTTCGCCACTTCGACGCGTTTGGCCTGGCCGAGATCGGCCAGCTGCACCTTCTCGAGCGTCAGGCCGACTTCTTCGGCGATGACCTTGCCGCCGGTCAGGATGGCGATGTCTTCGAGCATGGCCTTCCTGCGGTCACCGAAGCCCGGCGCCTTGACGGCGACGACCTTGAGGATGCCGCGGATGGTGTTGACCACCAGCGTGGCGAGCGCTTCGCCTTCGACCTCTTCGGCGACGATCAACAGCGGCCGGCCGGACTTGGCGACCTGCTCGAGCGTCGGCAGGAGATCGCGGATGTTGCTGATCTTCTTGTCGAACAGCAGCACGAACGGGTTGTCGAGGGCTGCGGTCTGTTTCTCGGGGTTGTTGATGAAGTAGGGCGAGAGGTAGCCGCGGTCGAACTGCATGCCTTCGACGACTTCGAGCTCGCTGTTGAGCGACTTGCCGTCCTCGACGGT
>DAIMIM010000093.1:0-10048 GCA_036722755.1 Caldimonas sp.
GCGCGCACGCTCTTCAAGCCGACCACGCTCGGCCGCGCGATCGACAGGCTCGGCTTCGTGCAGGCCGACCCGATCCGCGCTCCGGCGCGGGCGCAAGACCTGATCCTGCGCCATCGCGTCGCCGGCTATCACGCGGGCGATCTGGAGCGCCGCTACGCACGGCTGGCGGTCGAGGAAGACTGCCTCGTCAACTACGGCTTCCTGCCGCGCCGGCACCTGGCGCTGATGCATCCGCGCGTCGCCAAGCGCATCTGGACGCCGTCCGTGAAGAAAAAGGCCGCCGACGTGCTCGACTTCATACGCGAGCGCGGGCCGACGCACCCGAAGCTTGTCGACCAACGCTTCGCGCATGGCCGCACGACCAACGCCTGGGGCGGATCGAGCAACGCGACGACGCATCTGCTCGACGGCATGCACTATCGCGGCATGCTGCGCATCCGACGCCGCGAGAGCGGCACGCGCATCTACGAAGCGGTCGAGCACGCGCCGATCGAGGACGGTGCGGCGGCGCGCGCCGAACGCGCCGCGAAGCTGGTCGACCTGATCGTATGCAAGTACGCGCCCCTTCCTGCGTCGAGCCTGGTCTATTTGGTCCGGCTTCTCGCCTACGGCGCGCCGCATCTCGGCTCCGAGACGCGCGCGGCGCTCGTCGCGGCACGCGAATCGCTCGGCAGCACGCGCATCGATGCAACGACCTGGTACTGGCCTGCCGGAGAGAACCCGTGCTCGACGCGCTACGCGCCCGACGAGCAGGTGCGCTTGCTCGCACCATTCGATCCGGTCGTCTGGGACCGCAGACGCTTCGAGCTGCTGTGGGGCTGGACCTACCGCTTCGAGGCCTATACGCCCGCGCCGAAGAGAACACTCGGCTACTACGCATTGCCGCTGCTCTGGCGCGACCGCGTCGTCGGCTGGGGCAACGCATCGGTGCGCGAACAGCGCCTGCAGCTCGAGATCGGTTTCGCGTCCGGGCCGATACGTGACGCGACCTTTCGCCGCGGGCTCGCTAGCGAGCGGGAGCGCCTGAGCGAATTTCTCGATCTTTGAAGGCCTCGCCGCCGGCGGCTTGGCGCGGCAGGCGAATCGTGAAGACAGTGCCGGCTGCGGCCGACGATTGCACGTCGATCGTGCCGTGATGGCCGAGCACGATCTCCCTGACGATGAACAGGCCGAGTCCGAGGCTGCTTCTCGGGCGCCGATTCAGGTCGGAGGTCGTGGTCGGCACCTGGACCAGCGGCTCGAAGATCAGCCGCAAGGCGTCGGCCGGAATCGGCTCGCCGGAGTTCGAGACCGCCAGGACGATGGCATCGCCTTGGCCACGTGCGCTGAGCGAGATCGGCAGGCGCTTGTCCCCGTGCTGGACGGCGTTGTTCAACAAATTCGACAGCACTTGCTGCAGGCGCGCGCAGTCGGCCTTGATGTGCAGGTCGCCCGACAGGTGCTGGACGAATTCTTGTTCCGGGTTGATCGCCTTGATGGCGTCGACTGCCTCTTCGCAGGCCCGGTGCAGGTCGCAGTCGGATCGCTCGATCGGGATGCCGAGGCCGAGCCGGCCCCGCGTGTATTCCAGAAGATCGGTGATCAGGCTGCTCATCGTCCTCGAAGCGCGCCTGATCCGCATCGCCGCCTGCTGCCTGGCCGCGTCCGACAGGGTCGGTATGGCGAGCACATAGCTCGCGGTCTCGATGCCCTGCAAGGGGCTGCGCAAGTCGTGTCCGAGCACGGCGAGGAACATGTCGCGCGACGCCACCACGTCGCTCGAGTAGCGCTCGACAGATTCGCCGAGCGCCTGGTCGATGGCTTCGTTGAAACGGGCGATCTCCTCGATCGCCAGCGTCTTGCCGCTCGTCGTTTCCGAACGGCGCCAGAGCGCCAAGACGCTGGCCCGCAAGGCGCGAAATTCACTCACCACCTGTGCCAGATCGAAGCCGGCGGCGCGGCGCAGCGCGCCGTGTGCGGCGGCGATGGTTTGCGACGCGGCGGGCGCCAGCTCGGCCTGTTTGGACTTGGCCGACCGCTCGAGCTTGGTCTGGCTCGTCTGCATGTCCTTGACGATCGCCTGGAGGATCTCGCGGCTGTGGTTGCGCGGCGCCAGGTCCGACATCGGCTTCGCCGCTGGCAGGAGGGTCCGGGCGAAAGCCTCCCACTCGGCGACGATCGCGTCGAGGTTGTCCTCAATGAAGAGATGGAATTTCATGGAGCCGCGACGACTTGCACGAGCTCTATCGCAATTGACTTCGCACTCAATCCGATCCTGAAAAACTCGCCAGCAATGTGCCGTAGCGTCCCAGAATCTTGAGACTGGACGCAGAGATCGTGAGGATGTCGGAGCGGCGATCGCTGACGTTGGTGTGCCGCTGCACGATTCCTTGCTCCGTCAGCTTGGCCAGCCTTCGCCGTATCGACGTGGCCGAGCCGACGCTCAGAAGCGGGAGCTGTTTCGGTGTGAGCGGCTTCTTCTGCTCTTGCGCATAGCCGATTTCGATGATGATGTCGAAATCGATGAGGGATCTGATGAATGGAAGTTGCAGCCTCTCGAAATCTCTTCTTTTTCTCAGCGCGGCGAACAGCTTCATCGTTTTAGGTGTTCTTTTCATTGGAGGTCCGCATGGTGGGGCTCCATGTTGCCCTTCGCAAGGCGAAATGGGCGCCAATCTGGCGCCCATTTAGGCTATGGCGCAACCCGAGCCGCTCGCTCGTGTCGGACGCTTCGTCTGGTGCTCGGTCAGGCCTGGCCGACGGCGTGATTCAAGGCGACGATCTCTTCCTTGCTCAGCCTCGGGCCGTCGAGCGTGACGCGCTCGGCTTGCGTCTCTGCGGTACGAAAACGCGCGATCACCGGCTTGAGCTCGTCCTTGATGTGCGACTCGTCGTAGCCGTTGAAAAGATGGCCGACGAGGCCGCGCTTCAGGTCGCTCGTCTTCATCGCCCAGTCGGCCACCGGGAACGTGAGGTTCATATTGCAATGCATCATGATCCCCATGTTGTGGTGCGCGATGTGGTGCCTGCGGATCGTGTTGACGAGCGGCATGCGGCGCACGAACGCGCTCTCGGGAACATGGCAGAAGAAGTGGAAGGTCTCGTACACCATGTAGTGGCCGATCATGGTGACGAAGACGACGTAGCCCGCGTTGGCGTCGATCAGCAGCGAGGCGATCCAGCCGAACAGGCCACCCATCGCGGCGAGCACCAGCAGCACGCGCCATGGGAAGAAAACGATGCGGAATTCCTTGATGGTAGTGATGGTGGGATCGCCGTCGGTGAAGTACTGGTGGTGCTGGCGCGTGTGCCGGTCGTAGATCGCGCGCAGCGCGAAGACGTCGACCAGGCGATGCATCACGTACTTGTGCATCCCCCATTCCACGAAATTGCCGGCGATCGCCACCGGCACGACCAGCAGCCATTCCCAGCTCGCGCCGTGCATGCGCGAGACGCACCAGGCGATCGCCGCGATCCCTGCGGCATACATGGCGCCGATGTGCAGGAGCCCGCTGTACCAAGGGCTGATCTGGGCCACGTACTGCTCGCGGAACTTGCGCTGTCTTTCGGTCATCATGGATCGCCCCCTTGCGGCAGATCTGGCCCTTGATATATTAGAAGTCGATCAGCAGCATGTCAAGGTTGTGGATGAACGAGCGCGCATCCGTCATCGACTTCGCCCCCGCGCAAAGCCTGACCGACCGCGCCTACGCCGAGATCGAGGAAATGATCATCACGCTGGCGTTGCCGCCAGGCAGCGCGATCTCGGAATCGGAGCTGTCCGCGCACCTCGGCATCGGCCGCACGCCGATCCGGGAAGCGCTGCAGCGATTGGCGCGCGAGCGCCTGGTCGCCATCTTTCCGCGCCGCGGCATGCTCGTCTCCGAGATCAACGTGACCAGCCAACTGCGCCTGCTCGAGACCCGCCGCGAGCTGGAGCGGCTGATCGCGAAAAGCGCCGCGCGGCGCGCCACCGACGAGGAGCGGGGGCGCTTTCGCGAGATCGCCGCCGCGTTCGGGGCCGCGGCGAAGGCCAACGACGACGTCACCTTCATGCGCATCGACCGCGACTTCAACGTGCTCTGCTCACAGGCTGCGCACAACGAGTTCGCGGCCGGCGCGATGAGCCTCATGCATTCGCTGTCGCGGCGCTTCTGGTACATCCACTACAAGAAGGCCGCCGACATGCCGCAGACGGCCAAGCTGCACGCCGACATCGCCCGCGCCATCGCCGCTGGCGACGAGGAGCGGGCCGGCAAGGCGAGCGACCGGCTCCTCAACCTGATCGAGAAGTTCACCCGCAGCACCGTGAGCCCATGACCGTGATCATGCGGCGGCCACGTCACCACCACGACAAGGAGACATGCATGAACACGCAACGCAGAAAAGTCCTGCAGGGCCTCGGTGCCGCCGGCGCGGCGATCGCTACGCAACCGTTCCTGAGCTTTCCGGCCATCGCCCAGAACAAGCCGCTCCGGATCGGCATCATCGCGCCCAAGGCGGGCATCGCCGGCACCATCGGCGAATGCGGCCTGCGCGGCACCCTGTTCGCGGTCGAGCGCATCAACGCCGCGGGCGGCATCGCCGGCCGCAAGGTCGAGCTGATCGTCGAGGAAGAGACCAACCCGAAGGACTCGATCGAACGCCTGAGAAAGCTCGTGCTGCAGGACAAGGTCGACTGCGTGCAGGGCATCGTCTCCTCCGGCGTCAGCCTGGCGATGGGCGCGGTCGCCGAGGAGATGAAGGCCATGACCATCTTCTGGGACGGCACGACCCAGGACGGCGTCGCCGAGACCATGCCGAACCCGCGCTACGTCTTTCGCAGCACCGACAACGAGTGCGAGGCAGTCATGGCCTCGCTGCTCGCGATCAAGCACTGGAAGGGCAAGTTCGCGACGGTCGCCGGCATCAACCCGGACTACTCGTACGGCCGCAACAACTTCGCGGCCTTCCAGGCGCTGCTCAAGAAATTCGGCGTCGACTACAAGGTCGTCGCCGACCAGTGGCCGAAGGTCGGCACGCTCGACCTCACCTCGCACGTCGCGGCGCTGAAGGCGGCCAAGCCCGACCTCGTGTTCTCGTCGCTGCTCTTCGCCGATCTGCCCGTCTTCATGAAGACCGCCTACGGCGCCGGGCTGATGGACGGCAAGACCAAGTTCGTGTTCCCCGCCGCGGGCTTTCAGCACACGCTGCTGAAGAAGGAGTTCACGCCGGAGGGAATGATCTTCGGCCACAACACGCTCTACTTCAATCTCGACAATCCGACGCCGCTGCAAAAGCAGTTCGTGCAGGAGTACGAGGCCAAGTACAAGGACTATCCGCACTGGGAAGCCGACCGCGCCTATTTCGCGATGCAGGTCTATCGCCAGGGCGTCGAGACCGCCTACAAGGCCAAGAACGCGTGGCCGGGCCAGGAAGACATCATCAACGCGATGGAAGGCCTGAAGGTCGAATCGCTCGGCGGCCCCGGTTCCATGCGCAAGGACCACATCGCCGACCAGACCTTCTACCAGGGCATGACGACGCACGCCAATCGCTTCGACTTCGCGACCATCACCGACGTCACGAAGATGTACTCCGATCAGCTGCAGAAGCCCCCCGGCACGGACTTCTGGAAGTGGATCGAGACCGCACAGATCAAACTCTAGGAATGATGCCCCCACGCTCACTGCGTTCACTGCCCCCCGAGGGGGCACTGCGGCCCTTCGGGCGGCCGTGCGGGCCGCGATCCTCTTGACGTCGTTCTTCGATGTCCTGCTCGGAGGCTTGTTTCACGCCTCCGTGCTGTTTCTGGTCGCGGCCGGGCTGCAGATCGTGTTCGGCGTGCAGCGCATCGTCAACCTCGCCTGCGGCTCGTTCTATGCGCTGGGCGCGTACTTCGGCATCACCGCCGTCAACTGGACGAGCGCGCACGGCGCGCCGGCCTGGTCGTTCCTGCCCGTCCTGATCGTCTCCGGCGTGCTGCTCGGCGCGATCGGCCCGTTCATCGAGCGGCTCCTGCGCACCGTCTACCACCGTGACGAAGCCTTCCAGCTGCTGCTCACGTTCGCGCTGGTGCTGATGTTCCAGGACATCCTGCGCTTCTTCTGGGGCGCCAACCCGCAGCAGCTCGGCAACCTGTCGATGAGCTACGGCAAGCTCACGCTGGGCGACGTGTCGTTCCCGACCTACAACGTGCTCGTGATGCTGGCGAGCGTGCTGATCGCCGCCTCGCTGGGCCTCTTCCTGCAGCGCACCCGCTACGGCCGCATCCTGCGCGCGACCGCCGAGAACCGCGAGATGGCGGCGGCGCTCGGCGCCGACGTGCGCTGGATCTACGCCGGCGTCTTCACCCTCGGCACCATCCTCGGCACGGTCGGAGGCGCGCTGGTCGTGCCGACCGCCGCGGCCTCGCTCGACATGCCGGTCGAGCTCGTCGTCGAGGCCTTCGCCGTCGTCGTCATCGGCGGCCTCGGCAGCATGCGCGGGGCCATCGCCGGCGCGCTCGTGGTCGGCCTGACGCGGGCCGTCGCGATCACGTTCTATGCGGAAGTGGAAGTGCTGGCGGTCTACATGATCGTCATCGTCGTGCTGGTCGCACGGCCGGCGGGCCTGTTCGGAAAGCCGGTCGAATGAGCGGCCCGACGCAGACCGCGGCCCGAGCCGGCGCCGCGCCGGAACGCGCGGCGCTCGCCGTCTTCGTCATCGCGGCCGTCGCGGCGCTGGCCGCGTTTCCGCAGCTCGCCGAGCCGTACCACGTGACGCTGATGCTGCCGGCGATCGCCTACGCCATCGCCCTGCTCGGCTTCAACCTGCTGTTCGGCAGCGCCGGCCTGATGTCGTTCGGCCATGCGCTGTTCGTCGCGCTCGGCGCCTACGCGGCGGCGGTGCTGACGAGCAAGCTGCACGTGCGCAGCTTCGAGCTGATCCTCGTCGTCGCCGGCCTCGTCGCGGTCGTCGTCGCGATTCCGGTGGCCTTGCTGTCGGTGCGCTACGTGCGCATCTTCTTCGGCATCCTGACGCTCGCCTTCGGCATGCTGTTCCACTCGTTCCTGTTCAAGTTCTACGACCTGACCGGCGGCGATACCGGCATCCGCGTGCTGCGCCCGACGCTCCTGGGCATGGACTTCAAGTCGCTCGACAAGACCGCCTTCCTGATCGGCCCGTTCTATTACGCGTGCCTGCTGCTCGGGGTCGTGCTCGGCTTCGTCATGTGGCGAATCGTCCATTCGCCCTTCGGCATGCACCTCGCCGCGATCCGCGAGAACGCCCGCAAGGCCGAATATCTGGGCGTGCGGGTACACCTGTTGCGCCTGATCGCCTTCCTGATCTCGGCCTTCTATTGCGCGATCGGCGGTGCCATCCTCGCCATCAACACCGGCCAGGCCGATCCGGAACTCGCCTACTGGACGCATTCCGGCGAGCTCGTCTTCATGACGGTGCTGGGCGGCTTCGCCAGCTTTTTCGGCCCGGTGGTCGGCGCCTTCACCTTCGTCTTCCTCAAGTCGTCGCTGATGGGCGCGACCGAGTACTGGCGCTTCTTCCTCGGCGCCATCCTGGCGCTGATCGTCGTCGCCTTTCCGCGGGGCCTGATGGGCCTGGCCCACGACGCCTGGCAGAAGGTGCGGCCATGACGACGCTGATCGAGACCGTCGGCGTGCGCAAGGCCTACGGCGATTTCGTCGCCCTCGACGGCGTCACGCTGTCGGTGGCGGCCGGCGAAACGGTGGCCATCGTCGGGCCGAACGGCGCCGGCAAGACCACGCTCGTCAACGTGCTGACGGGCCTTCTGAAACCGAGCGACGGCGTCGTCCGCTTCAAGGGCCACGACATCGCCGGCATCGGCCCCGTCAAGCTGGCGCAGCGCGGCATGGCGCGCGCCTTCCAGCTGGTACACATCTTTGCGGCGATGACGGTGGCCGAGACGATCGCCGTCGCCGTCGTCTCGCAGACCGGACGCAGCCTGCAGCTCTTCGCATCGATGAAGAACGACGCGGCACTCTGGGCAAAGGTCAGGGACGTGGCGGCCATCTTCGGCCTCGACGGCAAGCTCGATGTCGAGTCGCGCCTGCTCTCCCAAGGCGAGAAGAAGTTGCTCGACATCGCCAGCGCCTTCGCGCTCGTGCCCGAGGTGATCCTGCTCGACGAGCCGACCAGCGGCGTCTCGAGCGGCGACAAGCACGGCATCATGAGAACGCTGGTCGAGGCGTCGGAGCGCGCCGGGGTCAAGGCGATCATCCTGGTCGAGCACGACATGGACCTCGTCGCCGAATACGCGACCCGCATCGTCGCGCTGCAAGGCGGCAAGGTGCTCGCCGATCGCGCGCCGGACGAGTTCTTCTCCGATCCGGCGCTGATCGCATCGGTCATCGGCAAGCGTCTGGGCAACCGGGCGCCGACCGAGCCATGAGCGCTGCGCTGCTGAGCCTCGACCAGCTCGTCGTCGACATCGAGACCAGCCGCATCCTGCGCGCCGTCTCGCTCGAGGTGGCAGCGGGCGAGCTGGTCTGCCTGGTCGGCCGCAACGGCGCCGGCAAGACCACCACCTTTCGCGCCATCATGGGCATGGTCAAGCCGGTGTCGGGCGAGATCCGCTTCGACGGCCAGTCGATCGGCGGCATGGCGACGCACCGCATCGCCCGGCTCGGCGTCGGCTATTCGCCGGAAGAAAGCCAGGTCTTCGGCGACCTCACGGTGGCCGAGAACATCGAGCTGCCGACCTGGACGCGGCCGCAGGGCCGAGACGCCAGGACGCGCATCGACCTGGCCTACGACATCTTCCCGACGCTGCGCCGGTACGCCGCGCGCGGCGGCAACCAGCTCTCGGGCGGCGAGCGCAAGATGGTCTCGATCGCCCGCGCCCTCGCGCTCGACCCGCGCCTGCTGCTGCTCGACGAGCCCTTCGAAGGCCTCTCGCCGGCCATCATCCCGAGCATCGCCGACGGCATCGCCAGGGTCCGCCGGCTCGGCCACGGCGTGCTGATGGCCGAATCGAACGTTCACCACATTCCCGACGATGTCGATCGCTTGTACGTGCTCGAGCGCGGCGCGATCATCTGGCACGGCAAGCCCGGCGGCGACTATCCGCTGGAAGTCATGCGGGTCATCGGCGGCGCGGCCTGAGCGCGCGTCGCCGCTGACAGAACGACAGAAAGACAGGAGCGTTGCCATGCCCAAGATCCTCACGCAGGCGCAGATCGACACGTTCTGGCGCGACGGCTGCGTCTTTCCCGTTCGTGTCATGTCGACCGACGAGGCGCTGGCCATCCGCGCCAGGCTCGAGGCGTTCGAGGCGAAGGCCGGCGGCCCGCTCAAGGGCGACCTGCGCCACAAGTCGCACCTGCTCTTTCCGTGGCTCGACGACATCGTCCACAACACGAAGGTCGTCGATGCGATCGAAGACCTCTACGGCCCCGACCTGCTCTGCTGGACGACCAACTTCTTCATCAAGGAAGCCAGCAATCCGGCCTTCGTGTCGTGGCACCAGGATTCGACCTACTGGGGCCTCAGCAAGCCCGACGTCGTCACCGCCTGGGTCGCGCTGACGCCGAGCAACGCGAGCAACGGCGCGATGGGCTTCATCCCGACGACGCACACCGCCGACCAGATCCCGCACCGCGACACCTTCGCCAAGAACAACCTGCTGACGCGCGGCCAGGAGATCGCCGCCGACGTCGACGTCAGCCAGGCGGTGACGATCGAGCTCGAGCCGGGCGAGATCTCGCTGCACCACGTGCGCCTCGTGCACGGCTCGCCGGCCAATCCGTCGAACGACCGGCGCATCGGCTTCGCGGTGCGCTACATCCCGACCAGCGTGGCGCAGATCGCCGGCCGCGACAGCGCCTCGCTGGTCCGAGGTGAAGACCGCTTCCATCACTTCGACCTCGAGCCGCGACCGAGCAGCGACCTGGACCCGGCATTCGTGAAGCTGCATCGCGACATCACCGAGCGCAACGCGCAGATCCTCTACCGTGGCACGGAGGTGAAGACCTACAACGACGCCGCCGCGTTGCCCGAGCGCGCGGCTTAGGGTGAATGCATCGTTGGCTTGTAGCGCGCGTCGCAGGAGGCCACCGTCGGTGCGGCAAAG
>DAIMIM010000094.1:0-9996 GCA_036722755.1 Caldimonas sp.
CGAAGGTGTCGAACGCCTGCATGCCCCACTTCATGAACTGGTAGCGCTCGAGGTTCCTCTTGAACTCGAGCTTCATGTTGAGGTCGAGTGCTTTCTTGGTACCGAAGTAGTCGATCATGATCGAGTGGTCGACGACGAGATCGACCGGCACGAGCGGCTCGATCGTCTTCGCGTCCTTGCCCATCTCGGCCGCGACATTGCGCATCGCCGCGAGGTCGGCCAGCAGCGGCACGCCGGTGAAATCCTGCAGCACGACGCGCGAGACGACGAATGGCACCTCGTCGAGGCGCGGCGCGTTCGGCTTCCAGCCGGCCAGCTCGACGACATGTTCGGGCAGCACCTTCTTGCCGTCGCAGTTGCGCAGCACCGATTCGAGCACGATGCGGATCGACACCGGCAGGCGCGAGATGTTCGGGTACTGCTTGGCCAGCGCCGGCAGGGAATAGAAGCGTCCCTCCTTGCCCGAAGCCGTCTTGAAGGTTTGCAATGTGTTGTCGAAAGCGTGAGACATGATGTGTGGTGGTCGTTGGCGAGAAGGTGGCGGGCGCGATCGCTATGCGGGGACGATGATCTTGAGGCCCTTGAAGTAGTCGCGAAAGAAGCCGGCGTCACGCGTGATGAGGCCGTTGCATTGCAGCAGCGCGTGCGCGCCGATCAGGAAATCGGGAACCGTGCGCGGCGAGGCCGGCGCCCGGCCGTCGGCCTTGAGTCGATCCTTGTAGCGCCGCTGCATTTCGCCGGCGCGGATCGCGGAGCGGACTTCGGTCGCCAGGAAGCGGATGCCGGCACCTTCGAGGACGTCGTAGAGCTCGCCGCCGAAGCCGAGGCCGGCGACGACTTCGCTCACGACGACATCGCACACGACGACCGAGCCATGCGTCATCGATTGCCGGATCGCCGACTCCGCCGCTTCGGCGCGCGGATCGTCGCCGAGCAGGTCGATCAGCGCCGAGGAGTCGATGGCGGTGAGCATCGCGGGCTCAGAGGTCGACCGGATCTCCCGGGGCGCGGCCGCGCAGCTCGCGCATCACGTCGTCGGTGGACTTGCCCTCGGCCAGCTTGAACCGGCCGCGCAGGCGCGACAGTGCATCGTCGACGTTCTTGCGCAGGATGATGCGGCTGCCGTCGAGCTCGACCTTGAGCTGCGTGCCCTTGGTGAGGCCGAGCGCGTCGCGCACGGCCTTGGGCAGCGTGATCTGCCCGCGTTCAGCGACGGTGGCTTCCATGACGATCCCTTTCAGGCGATTCAGAAAGATTCAGTATGTATCATTCTCGCATACTTGAGGCGATTGCTCACGCGTGGCGGGCTGCGAAATCCTTCATGAATGCGACCAGGGCGCGCACGCCTTCGATCGGCATCGCGTTGTAGATGGAGGCGCGCATGCCGCCGACGATGCGGTGTCCCTTCAGCGCGAGCAGTCCCGCCGCTTTCGCGCCATCGAGGAATGCGCCGTCGAGGCCAGGATCGGACAGATGGAAGGCGACGTTCATGATCGACCGGTCGCCCTTGGCGATCCGGTTGACGAAGAACGGGCTCGCGTCGATCGTGTCGTAGAGCAGCGTCGCCTTGGCCCGGTTCGTCGCCTCCATCGCCGGCAGGCCGCCCTGCGCCTTGAGCCAGCGAAAGACCAGCCCGGCGATGTAGATCGCATAGGTGGGCGGCGTGTTGATCATCGAGTTGTTCGCCGCCTGCACCGTGTAGTCGAAGGCCTGCGGCGTGGTCGGCAAGGCGCCGCCGAGCAGGTCGTCACGAACGATCACGAAGGTCAGCCCGGCGGGGCCGATGTTTTTCTGGGCGCCGCCGTAGATCAGGCCGTAGCGCGCGACGTCGATCGGCCGCGACAGGATGTTCGACGACATGTCGGCCACGAGCGGAACGTCGCCGGTGTCGGGTGTCCAGTGGAACTCGAGGCCGCCGATCGTCTCGTTCGAGCAGATGTGGACGTAGGCCGATTCCGGATCGATGTGCCACTCGGCTTGCGCGGGAATGGAGGCGAAGCCGCCGGCCTCCGAGGTGGCCGCGACGTGGACACGGCAATAGTGCGAGGCTTCGGCCATCGAGCGCTTCGACCACTCGCCGGTGTTGACGTAGTCGGCCGTCGTCCGGCCGCGCAGCAGGTTCATCGGCACGATCGCGTTCTGGCCGATCGCGCCGCCCTGCAGGAACAGCACCTTGTAGTTGCCGGGAATCGCGAGCAGCTCGCGCAGGTTGGCCTCGGCCTCGGCCTGGATGGACATGAATTCCTTGCCGCGGTGGCTCATCTCCATCACCGACATGCCCGAGCCGTTCCAGTCGAGCATTTCCTCGGCGGCCTGGCGAAGCACCGGCTCGGGGAGGGCGGCCGGGCCCGGGCTGAAGTTGTAGGGTCGCGTCATGGAGATGGATTATCGAGCGACCGAGCGGGCATCCAGCTGCGACGCCGCGCGCGCGGCCCGCAGCAACGAAAACGCGCCCCGGAGGGCGCGTCGTGCAGATGCCGGAAAGCCCCCGCTCAGGACGCGGCGGACGCCGCCTTCGCGGCCTTGGCGGCCTCGATCAGCTCGTGCTGCTTCGGGCTGATGCAATCGTCGACGATGCGGTGGCCGGTCTTGACGTTGAGCAGCATCGACTTGCTGGCGATCTGCACCATCAGCGTTTCGCCTCGGATGTCTTCGAGCCGGATCGCGCCGGTCGACGACAGCACCGGCTTCATCAGCCACCCGGATTTGCCCGACTTGAGGTCGACATAGCCGGAATACTTGACGCTCTGGATGATCTCGATGTTCTGGTGGAACTCGCAATCGTATTTGCCCATGTAGACCATCTCGGCGGCCTTCATCTGTTCCGGCGTGGCGTCGGCGACCGGAATCACGACGACGGGAGCTCCCGGCTTCGTCGCCTTGGGCGACGCCTTGACCGTCCTGACGCCCTTGACGGGCGGCGTTGTCTGCGCAAGAGCGGGCAAGGCGACGCTGCCGGCGATGGCAAGCGACAGTGCGGCGAAAGCGGGGCGAAGGGCGAGGCGTGTGTTCATGGATGGACCTTTGGCGTGGTGACGCGCGGCGTGATTGTGGTTCAGCGTTTTTGCGCTGACGGTCCGTTTTACCGTCGGTTACCGCCGTTGCGGGACTTGCGTCACGCAACGCGGCCAGGGGCTCGTTCCGGTGCCGCGGATGCAGCGAAAAAACGTCGCTCGAAGTCGGGCGGCAAGACGACCCCGGTGCGGCGCGCGCGGCTGACGATGCGCCACCAGTACCGATAGCTGGCCCGGTCGTGCAAAGCGTCGCCGTGGCGGATGGGAGCCCATCCTGCATCGGCTGCGGCGAGGAGGATGGCGACGGCCTCGTCGATCTCGCGCGGCTCGGGCGCGAACGCGGCCACGATCGGCCGGATCTGGCTCGGATGGATGCTCCACATCCGCGTGAAGCCGAACTCGCGTGCCGCTCGCCGCGCCGCACGCGCGACGACCGCCGTGTCGGTGAATTCGGTCACCACGCTGTGCGACGGCACCTTCGCGAATGCGTGGCAGGCCGCTGCGATCTCGAGCTTGGCACGGACGACCAGCGGATGCGCGAACTGGCCTTCGGCGCTCATTGCCGTTGCCGGGATCGCGCCGCGATGGGCCGAGACGAAGTCCATCAGGCCGAAGGAGACCGATTCGATCCGCGGGTGCGCGGCGATCGCCGCGACATCGCGCAGCGCGGTGTGTGTCTCGATCAGCGCATGCAATGGAACGACGCGAGCGCCGGCGGCGGCGTCGATCGCTGCCGCGGCGCGGTCGACGTCGGCCACGCCCTCGACCTTCGGCAGCATGACGTAGGCGAGTCGGCTCGCAGCCGCGGAGACGATGGTCGCGACGTCGTCGCCGAACGACCGGTGGTCGACCGGATGGACGCGCACACCGCAGCGTCCGAAGACATTGCGTGCCGACATGACCGTCTCGGCAACGAGATGCGCATGCTCGGCTTCGCCGCCGACCGGCGCGCCGTCTTCGCAGTCGAGCGTCACATCGAAGACCGGGCCGAGCTCGGCCTGCAGGGCGAGGCTCTTCGTCATGCGCGACTCGATGCCCGCGTAGTGGTCGCAGACCGGCAGCGCGTCGGCGCCGCCGTCGGCGTCGAACAGCAGGCGGGCCGGATCGGTGCCGCCGTGAGCCGTCATGCCAATCGCTCCGGGCACGCCGGCATGCTCAGAGCAGATGCTTGACGCCTTCCTGCTCTTCCTGCAATTCCTTCAGCGTGAGGTTGATCCGCTCCTGGCTGAAGGCGTCGATGTCGAGACCTTCGACGAGTTTCCACTCGCCGTTCTCGGTCGTCACCGGGAAGCCGAACATGATGTCTTTCGGGATGCCGTACTGGCCGTCGGAGGCGATTCCCATCGTCACCCACTTCCCGTGCGAGCCGAGCGCCCAGTCATGCATGTGGTCGATCGCCGCATTGGCGGCCGAGGCCGCCGAGGACAGGCCGCGCGCCTCGATGATCGCCGCGCCGCGCTTGCCGACGGTCGGCAGGAACGTGTCCTTGTTCCAGGCATCGTCGTCGATCATCGCCTTGACGGGCTTGCCGTCGATGGTGGCGAAGCGGTAGTCGGCATACATCGTCGGCGAGTGGTTGCCCCAGACGGCGAGCTTCTCGATCGACGCGACCGGCTTGCCGGTCTTGGCCGCGATCTGGCTGGCGGCGCGGTTGTGGTCGAGGCGCAGCATCGCGGTGAAGTTCCGGCGCGGCAGGCTCGGCGCGCTCTTCATGGCGATGTAGGCGTTGGTGTTGGCCGGATTGCCGACCACCAGCACCTTGACGTTGCGGCTCGCGACCTTGTCGAGCGCCTTGCCTTGCGCCGTGAAGATCTGCGCGTTGGCCGAGAGCAGGTCCTTTCTCTCCATGCCCGGGCCGCGCGGCCGCGCGCCGACCAGGAGCGCATAGTCGGCATCCTTGAAGGCGGTCATCGGGTCGCCATGCGCCGTCATGCCGGCGAGCAGCGGAAAGGCGCAGTCGTCGAGCTCCATCATCACGCCCTTGAGCGCTTTCTGCGCCTTCTCGTCGGGGATCTCGAGCAGCTGCAGGATGACCGGCTGGTCCTTGCCGAGCATCTCGCCCGACGCGATGCGAAACAACAGGGCATAGCCGATCTGACCGGCGGCGCCGGTGACCGCGACGCGAACGGGGTGCTTGCTCATGAAAACTCCGGAGATGGTGGGGTTGGAAGGAAGACGGGCGGGCGAGAGTCGCGACCGGGGTTAAAGTCTGCTGCGTTGCAATAAAATCAACGGGCTGCGCTGTGGCTTCGCGCTCGTTTGGATGTTCCTCAAAAGGCTAGGCAAGACAAAGGTCGGACATGGTCACGTCGCTCAAAGAACAACCGCTCGAGAAACCGCCCGAATATCGCAATCTCCACATCGCCCAGATCGCATCGTATCGCCTGCCGGCCGCAGGCTGGGTCTCGATCCTGCACCGCGCCAGCGGCGCCGCGATGTTTCTGCTGTTGCCCTTTCTGATCTGGATGTTCGACACGAGCCTGACGTCGGAAGCGACATTCGACCAGTTCACCAGCGTGTTCGCCTACGGCGTCGGCGGCGTGCCGGGCTGGTTCGTCAAGCTCGTCGCGTTCGGCCTGCTCTGGGCCTACCTGGTGCACTTCTGCGCCGGTCTGCGCCATCTCTGGATGGATGCGACGCACGCGGTCGGCCTCGAGTTCGGGCGCATCTCGGCCCTGGTCGTGATCGGCCTGAGCACCCTTCTGGCTCTGGCGCTCGGCGCCAAGCTCTTCTCCCTTTACTGAGGCGCACGATGGCCACCAACTTCGGTTCCCGGCGCCTCGTCGTCGGTGCGCACTACGGCTTGCGCGACTGGCTGTCGCAGCGCGTCACGGCGCTCGTCATCGCAGTCTTCACGCTCGTCGTCGTCGTCCAGGTGCTGATGCCCGGCGCCCTCGACTACTACAAGTGGTCGGGCATCTTCTCGCACCAGTGGATGAAGGCGCTGACCTTCATCACCATCGTCTCCCTGCTCTGGCACGCCTGGGTCGGGATGCGCGACATCTGGATGGACTACGCCAAGCCGTTCGGCGTCCGCCTCGGCGTCGAGGTGCTGACGATCGCCTGGCTGGTCGGCTGCGCCGGCTGGGCGATCCAGGTCCTTTGGAGACTTTGATGCAAGGGCCCGCGATCGCTACGTCCTCCCTGCCGACCCGCCGCTTCGACGTCGTCATCGTCGGCGCCGGCGGCTCCGGCATGCGCGCCTCGCTGCAGCTCGCCAAGGCCGGGCTGAACGTCGCCGTGCTGTCCAAAGTGTTCCCGACCCGCTCGCACACCGTCGCCGCGCAAGGCGGGATCGGCGCCTCGCTCGGCAACATGAGCGAAGACAGCTGGCACTTCCACTTCTACGACACCGTCAAGGGCGGCGACTGGCTCGGCGACCAGGACGCGATCGAGTTCATGTGCCGCGAGGCGCCCAACGTCGTCTACGAGCTCGAGCACTTCGGCATGCCGTTCGACCGCAACGCCGACGGCACGATCTACCAGCGGCCGTTCGGCGGCCACACCGCCAACTACGGCGAAAAGCCGGTGCAGCGTGCCTGCGCCGCGGCCGACCGCACCGGCCACGCGATGCTGCACACGCTGTACCAGCAGAACGTCAAGGCGCGCACCAATTTCTTCGTCGAGTGGATGGCGCTCGACCTGATCCGCGACGGCGAAGGCGCCGTCGTCGGCGTGACCGCGCTCGAGATGGAAACGGGTCAGCTGCACATCCTGCAGGCAAAGGCCGTGATGCTCGCGACCGGCGGCGCGGGCCGCATCTTCGCGGCCTCGACGAATGCCTTCATCAATACCGGCGACGGTCTCGGCATGGCGGCACGCGCCGGCCTGCCGCTCGAGGACATGGAGTTCTGGCAGTTCCACCCGACCGGCGTCTACGGCGCCGGCGTGCTGCTGACCGAAGGCTGTCGCGGCGAAGGCGCGATCCTGCGCAATGGCGACGGCGAGCGCTTCATGGAGCGCTACGCGCCGACCCTGAAAGACCTGGCGCCGCGCGATTTCGTTTCGCGCTGCATGGACCAGGAGATCAAGGAAGGCCGCGGCTGCGGGCCCGACAAGGAATACATCGTCCTCGACATGACGCACCTTGGCGCCGACACGATCAGGAAGCGTCTGCCCAGCATGCTCGAGATTGGCCACAACTTCGCCAACGTCGACATCACGCGAGAGCCGATCCCGGTCGTGCCGACGATCCACTACCAGATGGGCGGCATCCCCACGAACATCCACGGCCAGGTCGTGGCGCCGAGGGACGGCGATCCGAACGCGGTCGTCGAAGGGCTCTACGCGGTCGGCGAGTGCTCGTGCGTCAGCGTGCACGGCGCGAACCGGCTCGGCACCAATTCGCTGCTCGACCTGCTCGTGTTCGGTCGCTCGGCCGGCAACTTCATCGTCGACAGCAAGCTGGCGGCGCGCGGCCACCGCAGCTTGCCTGCACATGCGTCCGATGCCACCGAAGCGCGTCTCGCGCGACTGCACGCCAGCACCGGCGGCGAGTATTCGCAGGCGATCGCCAACGACTTGCGCAAATCGATGCAATCGCATGCCGGAGTCTTTCGCACCCAGGCCCTGCTCGACGAAGGCGTGGTCAAGGTCAAGGAGATCGCCGGGCGCGCCAAATCGATGCATCTGGCCGACAAGTCGAACATCTTCAACACCGCGCGCGTCGAGGCCCTGGAGGTCGACAACCTGATGGAATGCGCACTCGCGACGATGATCTCGGCGGCCGCGCGGCACGAATGCCGTGGTGCCCACACCGTGTCCGACTACGAGCACCCGATGGACGATCCGATCGCTCCGAACGGCCGCAACGACACGGAGTGGCTGAAGCATTCGCTCTGGTTCAGCGAGGGCAACCGGCTCGACTACAAGCCGGTCAACCTGAAGCCGCTGACGGTCGATTCCGTTCCCCCCAAAGTGCGCACGTTCTGACGCGAAAGATGCCGCAATGACAAAACGCACCTTCAAGATCTACCGCTACGACCCGGAGACGGGCGCAGCGCCGTCGATGCAGACGCTCGAAGTCGAGCTCGACGGCACCGAGCGGATGCTGCTCGACGCCTTGATGAAGTTGAAGGCCACGGACCCGAGCCTCAGCTTTCGCCGTTCCTGCCGCGAAGGCGTCTGCGGTTCGGACGCGATGAACATCAACGGCAAGAACGGCCTGGCTTGCCTGACGAACATGAAGACGCTGAAGGACCCGATCGTCCTCAAGCCGTTGCCGGGGCTGCCCGTCGTCCGCGACCTGATCGTCGACATGACGCAGTTCTTCAAGCAGTACCACTCGATCAAGCCCTACCTCGTCAACGACGAGATCCCGCCCGAGAAGGAGCGCCTGCAGTCGCCCGAGGAGCGTGACGAGCTCAACGGCCTGTACGAATGCATCCTCTGCGCCAGCTGCTCGACGGCGTGCCCGAGCTTCTGGTGGAATCCGGACAAGTTCGTCGGTCCGGCCGGGCTGCTGCAGGCCTATCGGTTCCTTTCCGACAGTCGCGACCAGGCCACGGGCGAGCGGCTCGACAACCTCGAGGATCCCTACCGGCTGTTCCGCTGCCACTCGATCATGAATTGCGTCGATGTCTGCCCGAAGGGGCTCAACCCGACCAAGGCGATCGGCAAGATCAAGGAGCTGATGGTGAGGCGCGCCGTCTGATGCTGAGCGCCATCGATGCTCGCGTGGGATCCGAACGCGCGATCGACGCTCGCGCGTTGAGCAAGCTGCGCTGGCGCTGCCGGCGCGGGCTGCTGGAAAACGACCTGCTGCTGGAGCGCTTCTTCGCGCGCGACGAAGCCATCACGCAGGCGGATGCGGCCGGTCTCGACCTGCTCATGGAGCTGGCCGACAACGATCTGCTCCATCTTTTTCTCGGCCGCAAGAAGCCGACCGCATCTCTCGACAGGCCAGAGGTTCTGCAGGTACTCCAGGCCGTTCGGTCGGCGCCGTTCTCGGCGCGTCGGACGACGCCCAGCCCACTTTCGTCTTCAGCACCTCTTTCGGGGACTTCGCCATGACACCATCCGATGCCAAAGCTACCCTGTCGTTCTCCGATGGCAGTCCGAGCATGGAGTTGCCGATCTACAAGGGCACCATCGGCCCGGACGTCATCGACATCCGCAAGCTCTACGGCCAGACCGGCAAGTTCACCTACGACCCGGGCTTTCTCTCGACCGCGTCGTGCAACTCGACGATCACCTATATCGACGGCGACAAGGGCGAGCTGCTGTACCGCGGCTATCCGATCGAGCAGCTGGCGACGCAGTGCGACTACCTGGAGACCTGCTACCTGCTGCTGAAGGGCGAGCTGCCGAACCAGTCGGAGAAGGAAGACTTCACGCATCTCGTCATGCACCACACGATGGTCCACGAGCAGATGCAGCTGTTCCTGCGCGGCTTTCGCCGCGACGCGCATCCGATGGCGGTCATGACCGGCCTCGTCGGTGCGCTCTCGGCCTTCTATCACGACAGCACCGACATCCACAACGCCGAGCATCGTGAGATCTCGGCGATCCGCCTGATCGCCAAGATGCCGACGCTGGTGGCGATGACCTACAAGTACACCGTCGGCCAACCCTACATCTATCCGAAGAACAATCTGTCGTACGCCGGCAACTTCATGCACATGATGTTCGCCACGCCGTGCGAGGACTACATGCGCAACGAGGTCCTGGTGCGGGCGATGGACCGGATCTTCATCCTGCACGCCGACCATGAGCAGAACGCCTCGACCTCGACGGTGCGCCTGTGCGGCTCGTCGGGCACGAACCCGTTCGCAGCGATCGCGGCGGGCGTCGCCTGCCTGTGGGGCCCGGCGCACGGCGGCGCCAACGAGGCCGCGCTCAACATGCTCGAGGAAATGCAGAAAGCGGGCGGCGTCGAAAAGATCGGCGAGTTCGTCAAGCAGGTGAAGGACAAGAATTCCGGCATCAAGCTGATGGGCTTCGGGCACCGCGTCTACAAGAACTACGACCCGCGCGCCAAGCT
>DAIMIM010000095.1:0-9942 GCA_036722755.1 Caldimonas sp.
GGCGATCACCTTCCCGGCGGTCGCGCATGCACCGCTTCTCTTCCTCTTCGCGGCGGTGGACGGTGTGGTTCTGGCCGAGCCGCTGGCCGACGGCGGCACGTGGGCCTGGCCGCTGGCGTTCCTCGTGCACGCCGCCGTGTTGCGCTTGGCCGCACCGAACTGGCCGGCGGTCGTCGCGCGGAGCGCGCACGCGATCGGCGTGTTGGCGCTGGCGCTGCTCGGCGCCCTGATCGGCCGCAGCATCACGGCCGGCTGGGGCGATGCGGACAGTGCCTGGCCGTGGCTCGGCTGGCTCGCCGTGCCCGCGCTCCTGCTCTTCGTGTTGCCGCGCCCGGCCACCGCCGCGAAGTGGCCGGTCAGCGCTGCGCCAGCGGCCTACGCGCGACACGCCTGCGCCGTCCTCGCCGTCGCGCTGCTGTTCTGGACGCTGGTCGCCAACATCGCCTCCGACGGCTCGGCCGACCCCTTGCCGCATGTGCCACTGCTCAATCCGCTCGATCTCGGCGTCGCCTTGGCGCTGGTCGCGGTCCTGCTCTGGTTGCGCGCCGTCGATGCCGTCAAGGGCGCGCCGATCGCCGCGCTGGCATTGGCCGGCTTCGTCTGGCTCAACGCGATGCTGGTGCGCGGCTTCCATCACTACGGCGGCGTGCCGTACCGGTTCGATGCCTGGGTCGACTCGCTGGCGGTGGAGACCGGCATCACGCTGCTCTGGACCACGACCGCGCTGGTCTCGATGTGGATCGCGGCGCGCCGCGGCGCCCGGCTGCCGTGGGTGGCCGGCGCCGTCCTGCTCGGCGCCGTCGTCGTCAAGCTGCTGATCGTCGACCTGTCCGGTGCCGGCACGGTGGCACGGATCGTCTCCTTCATCGGTGTCGGTGTGCTGATGCTGGTGATCGGCTACGTCGCACCGCTGCCGACACGCGAGGTTCGCCATGCATCCGTTTGACTTGCGCAGACGCCGCGTTGCGTTCGCGGCAAGCGCCGCCGCGCTAGCCACCCTGATGACATCCGCGGCCGGTGCCGAGCCGTCGCCGCAGCGCTTCAGCGCGCCCATCGACATCGCCGTGCCTGCGCCCTTCGTCTCGCTGGCCGTTCCGCCGTCGGTCTACGCGCATGCGATGCAGCCGGAGTTGCGCGACGTGCGCGTCGTCGACGTGCGCGGCGAACGCGTGCCGTTCGCCTGGCTGGCGCCGTTGCGCTCGATCCCGCCACCCAGCGAGTTGCAGCGCGAGGCGACGCTCTACCCGATGCCGCCGCGCCCGGCCGACGGCACGGCATGGACAGCGCCGGTCGAAGTGACGGTGGTCGGCGATCGCATCACGGTGCGACGCAGCGCCAGCAGGGCATTGCCAGCCGAGCCGCCGCGCCAGTCGCCCGGCTGGCTCATCGATCTCGGCGAGACGCCGCCGGGCGCGCCGTTGCCGAGGCGGGTTCGACTGCGCTGGGAGGGGTCGGCGGAATTTTCAGCGACCTACGCACTCGAGACGAGCGACGACCTGCGCACCTGGCGCGGCGCCGGCACCGGTCAGCTGATGGCGCTGCAGTCGAGCTCGGGCGTGCTGGCGCAGCCGTGGCTCGCGTTGCCCGACGCGAGCGGCCGATTCGTCCGGCTTGCGTGGATCGATCGCGCCGCCGCGCCGGCGCTGCTCGGTGCGACCGTCTTCACGCCGGTGCTCGACCATGTCGCCCGCGATCCGTCGAGCGAGCTCGCGTTCACGCCGGGCGCGGTGCCGCCACCGAGAAAGGGCGACACCGACGCATCGCGCTCGCTTGACTTCGATCTCGGCGGCGACTTGCCGATCGTCGATCTCGACCTGCGCTTTGCCTCGGGCACGCGCGTCGCGCCGGTGCGGCTGCAAGGCCGCAGCCACGCCGACGACGCGTGGCGCGAGCTCGGCAGCGGCGTCTTCTACCGGCTCGAGCGCGACGGCGCGGTTGCCGAAGGGCCGGCGATCGCGATTGCCGACCGGGCCCGATTCGTTCGCGTCGTGCCCGACGAGCGCGCTGCCCGGCTCGATGCGCGCGAGACGCGGCTCGTCGTCCATGCGCGTCTCGCGACACTCGTGTTCGCGACCACCGGGACGACGCCGTTTCGCCTGCTGGCCGGATCGATCGACGCCGCCGAGGGCGCGCTGCCGATCACGACGCTGGTGCCGCGGCTCGACGACGAACGCAGCCGCTTCGGCCGCGCCACGCTCGGTGCATTCAGCGAGGAAGCGACGGTGGCCCGTGCCGCCGATGACGCCGAGCGCCGCGCACGCTATCGGCCCTGGCTGCTCTGGGCCGTCCTGATCGTCGGCGTCGTCGTGCTCGGTGCGCTGGTCTGGCGCCTGGCTCGAAGCGGGCCGGCGACGCCGCCGCCGTCGGCGTAGACAGGCGCCACGCGTCGGCGCGTTGCGAGGTGCCCGAACTCAGGCGCCGAGCAGCTCGCCGATGCCGTTGAGCTCGTCGACGCGGTCGCAGATCGACTTGACGACCATCAGGATCGGCACGCCCAGCAGCAGACCCCAGACGCCCCAGAGCCAGCCGAAGAGCAGCACGCTCACGAAGACCGCGAACGGGCTCATCTTGCTGGCGCGGCCCATCCACCACGGCGTCAGCAGGTTGCCGACGATGGTATGGATCGCGAACGAGCTGACGCCGACCAGCAGGCCCATGTCGAAGCCGCCGAACTGCATGAAGGCGACCACGGCGGAGCTGCCGCTGATGACGACCGCGCCGAGATAGGGAATGAGGTTGGTGATGGCGGCGAAGACGCCCCACACCGCCGATTGCTCCAGGCCGATGGCGAGAAAGACCAGCCACGTCAGCACGCCGACCAGCACGCTGACGGCGGCCTGCACGAGCAGATAGCGCTGGATCTGCTCGGTGATCTCGTCGAGCGCCTGGATCGTGATCCGCTTCTGGCTGAGGCGCGGCCCGGCCAGCTTGACCATCTTGCGGCGGAAGGTGTGGCCCGATGCGAGCAGGAAGAACGTGATGAAGAAGACGACCGCGCACTGGCCGAGAAAGGCGAGCGCCCCAAGCGTTCCAGACCAGAGGTAGTCCTTGATGTTGAAGCCGGATTTCTCGACGACGACGCGGGTGACGCCGGGCGGCGTTGCCGGCAGCGCCGTCGACAGCGGCTCGATCTTGCCAATGCCCGACGTTCCGGGGGCGAACATCGCCGACTTTTTCGACGACCGCCCGGCCGCCGTCGCACCGGCCGCCGACGCTGCTGTGCCGAAGGCAGCGCCGCTCGACGCCATCGCCCCGGAGGCCGCCCCGGAGGCCGACTCGGCTGGCGCACCCGACGCCGCTGTCGCGCCGTCGTCGGCGGCTCGCTCGAATTCCGCGGCAGCCTGCTGCACCTTCTCGATCGTCGCGACCGGCCGCTGACGCTGGCCCTGCATCTTCTGGCGCAGCTTCTGTGCGACCTGCGGCAAGTTCTCGACCAACGCACTCGCTTCATCGCTCAGCGACCAGGCACCCCAGCCGATCGCGACGACGATCGCCGTCAACAGCAGGCCGGCGCCCGCCGCACGCGGCACGTGCCAGCGGTGCAGGCGCTCGACGATCGGCGTCAGCGCATAGCTGCACATGAGCCCGAGCAGGATCGGAATGAAGACCGCCTTGGCCCATTGCAAGGCGAACGCCGAGGCCAGCACGGCGATGACGACGAGGGCGAGGTTGCGGACGTCGACCGGCATGTGCAGCAACACGCGCTGTTGCTCGACGGGCTCGCTGCCCGTGGCGGCGGTGCGCGCCGGTTCCTTCGTCGTCACGGGTGGGTTGCTCACGGGCTCAGGCTCCGCCGATGGTAGCGGGCCGGGGCAATCGGCCTGCCCGATTCACTTGGTCGAATCGGCCGGCAGCGTGATGTAGTGTCGCGCCAGCTCCGGGGGCAGCGGTGAATCGAGCAGGTTGCAGCTCAGGCGCAGGGCGTCGGCCGAGACATCCTCGAGGCGTGCGCCGGCGGTCACGCGCAGCGCCGTCGTGACCCAGCTGCGCACGACGACGGGGCGCTGCATCAGCGACAGCGTCTGTAGCCTGGAGAGGGCTTCGGCCATCTGCTCGCCGGTCGGCGGCTGGCAGTCGGGTGCGTCGGCGAAGGGCTGCCACGCGGTCATGACGATCGCGTACCAGCGCGCGCCGGCGACGCCGTCGGCGCGCTCGTCGGGCACCATGCGCGACAGGTAGGCGGTGTAGGTGGCGAGCGAGAGCACGTCGGTCTCGAGCCACTCGGCCACCTCGGTATGGGCCTCGGCACGGATCGGAAGCGTCGAGACCTCGCCGAGGCCGCGTCGCATCGCCAGCCAGTGCAGGCGATCGATCGGCCGGACCCAGCCGCGGGCGCCCATGATGCGTCGCGTCGCCTGCAGCAGCTCCTGGCGCACACCGAGGGGCTGCAACGCCATCCGCGACAGGAGCAACTCGACCCAGGGCAGCCGGGCCGCGCCGGACAGCCGCGTGGCATGTCCGAGCAGCCCCTCGGCGCTGGCAATGCCTGCGGTCTCCACCTCCCAGGCATGGGCGGCCCGCTTGCTCGAGGGCAGCAGCAAGGCCAGCAAGGCGGCACGCAGCTCGGCGGGGCCGTGCAGTCGCGAAAAGCGATCGGACGCATCGCCCTCGGGATGGGCTGCGGCCGGGTTCATGGCGTCGCTGTCGGCCATGGCAATACGCTGTCCTAGAAAGTTCCGGCAGCGCGAAAGCCGAACAGCCAGGCGAGCAGCGCGGTCGGAAACTGCCGCACCGCCTCGTTGTAGGCAGCCACCGCGAGGTTGAACTCGCGGCGCGCGAACGCCAGCGTCGTGTCGTTCGTGCCGAGCTGCGCATGAATGTCCGGCAGCTCTGCACCGGCGCCGGAGACCGCCTGCACCGGCAGGCGGCCTCGGGCGTCGGTCAGGATCTCCTCGGCGACGCGCAGGCTGGTGATCGCACCGGCCGCACCGGGCCGCGCCCGCGCGTGCTCGCGAGCTGCATCGGCCTGCCGGCAAGCGGCGCGCAGCGCGTCGAGCCGCGGGCCGGCGCTGGCGAGCGCCGCGGCAAGCAGATCGACTTGCCGCTCGATCAGGGCATGGCGTTGCTTGAATGCCGCGTCGACGGCGGCGAATCTGGCGACGAGCGCGTTACGCAGACGAACCATGCGGTTGTAGGCGCCGACGATCCAGAACAGGAGCACCGCGGCCACGCCGGCGGTGCTGAGTTGCGTCGTCGTCATGTCGGGGGCGAGCGGCGCAGAAGTCGGTGAAGTTTCGGAGGTCGCCGAAAGCGGGCTCAGCTTGCGAGCCAGGCGTCGTAGCCCTTGCGGCGCAGATCGCACGAGGGGCACAGGCCACAGCCCCAACCCCAGGGATGGCGGTGCTCGCGGTCGCCCAGGTAGCAGGAGTGCGTGTGCTCGATGACGAGCTCGATCAGCGGCTCGCCGCCGAGCGTCTCGGTCATCGCCCAGGTCTGTGCCTTGTCGAGCCACATCAGCGGCGTGTCGATCGTCATCGACTTGTCGAGCCCGAGGCTCAGCGCGACCTGCAGCGACTTCAGCGTGTTGTCGCGACAGTCGGGGTAGCCGGAATAGTCGGTCTCGCACATGCCGCCCACCAGCACCTCGAGGCCGCGCCGGTCGGCGACGCTCGCGGCAAAGGTGAAGAAGAGCAGATTGCGGACCGGAACGAAGGTGTTCGGCAGGCCGCCGGCATTGCGCTCGATCTCGCGCTCGCTGGTGAGCGCCGTGTCGGAGATCTGGCCGAGCAGCGAGAGGTCGAGCACATGGTCGTCGCCGAGCCGGCGGCTCCAGCGCGGGAAGGCCGTGTGCAGTGCCGAGCGGACGTGCAAGCGGCTCTCGAGCTCGATCGCGTGACGCTGCCCGTAGTCGAAGCCGATCGTCTCCACGTGGGCATAGCGGTCGAGCGCATAGGCGAGGCAGGCGGTCGAATCCTGGCCACCGGAAAAGAGAACGAGCGCGCGGCGCGGGTCATCGGACACGAATCTCTCCCTGGCCGAGAACGATCCACTTGCGCGACGTGAGGCCCTCGAGCCCGACCGGCCCGCGCGCATGGAGCTTGTCGGTCGAGATGCCGATCTCGGCGCCGAGCCCGTACTCGAAGCCGTCGGCGAAGCGCGTCGATGCGTTGACCATCACGCTTGCGGAATCGACTTCGCGCAGGAAACGCGTGGCGGCAGCCTGCGCGCCGGTGACGATCGCGTCGGTGTGGTGCGAGCCGTAGCGGTTGATGTGCTCGATCGCCGCGTCGAGCGAGGCGACGATCTTCACGCTGATGACGGCGTCGAGGTATTCCTCGCTCCAGTCGGCTTCGGTCGCCACTGCAAGCTTGCCGCCAAGGCCGTCGAGCAAGGCCAGCGACGCGGCGTCGCCGCGCATCTCGATGCCCTTCGTCGCGAACACCGCGCCGATCTTCGGCAGGAACGCGGCTGCGACCGACGCGTGCACGAGCAGCGACTCGGCCGCATTGCACGGGCTCAGTTTCTGCGTCTTGGCGTTGTCGACGATGCGCAGCGCCATGTCGAGGTCGGCATCGGCGTCGACATAGACGTGGCAGTTGCCGTCGAGGTGCTTGATGACCGGCACGGTCGCTTCGCGCGAGATGCGCTCGATCAGGCTCTTGCCGCCACGGGGAATGACGACGTCGACGCTCTCGGGCGAGGCGATCAGGTGGCCGACGGCGGCGCGGTCGGTGCTCGCGACGAGCTGCACCGCGTCGGCCGGCAGGCGGGCGGCGACGAGCGACTCGCGCACCAGCCCGGCGAGCGCGAGATTGGACCGGATCGCTTCCGAGCCGCCGCGCAGGATGCAGGCGTTGCCGCTCTTGATGGCGAGCGCCGCCGCTTCGATCGTCACGTTCGGCCGGCTCTCGTAGACCATCGCGAACACGCCCAGCGGCACGCGCATGCGGCCGACCCGGATGCCGCTCGGCTGCTCGCGCAGCTCGTCGATCTCGCCGATCGGATCGGGCATCGACGCGATCTGCTCGCAGCCTTCGGCCATGGTCGCGACGGTCGCCGCGTCGAGCACGAGCCGATCGACCAGCGGCGCGGCGAGGCCGGCGCTCCGTGCAGCGGCGACGTCGGCGGCGTTGGGCTCCTGCAAGGCGTCGCCCGCCGCGCGCAGGCGCTGCGCCAGCCCGCGCAGGGCGGCGTTGCGGGCGGACAGCGCCGACGCCGCCATGGTCCGGCTCGCCGCCCGGGCGAGCGCGCCCATGTGCGCGATGGTGGCCCGCAGGTCGGCAGCGGCGTTCATTCACGTATTGTTTCAGAGTCGTAGGCGATTGCGGCGTCGGCGTCGGCTGGCCAGCACGCCACGACCCTGGCCGGCGCCGGGGCTGCGGGCAGTGCCGGCACGTCGCACCGGCGGCGCCGATAGACTTCGGGACGATGACACCCTGGCAGCTCCGATGAAGGTGGAACACCACGACATGCTCGAGCGCCTGCAGCGGCACTCCTTCGACTACTTCGTCAAGGAGATCAACCGCAGCAACGGCCTGGTGCTCGACAAGACCACCGCGAACTGGCCAGCCAGCATCGCTGCGATGGGCATGGCGCTCACCGCCTATCCGGTCGGCATCTCGCGCGGCTTCATTCGCCGCGACCAGGGCGTCGCGCTGACGCTGACGATGCTGCGCTTTCTCGCCGCCAGCGAGCAGAGCGAGGCGCCGGATGCGACCGGCTACAAGGGCTTCTACTACCACTTCCTCGACATGCAGACGGGCCGCCGCGCCTGGCAGAGCGAGCTGTCGAGCATCGACACCGCGATCCTGATCGCCGGCGTTCTCGCCGCGGCCACGTACTTCGATGCGGCCAGTGCCGGCGAGGCGGAGATCCGCGCGCTCGGTGTGCAGCTCTACGAGCGTGTCGACTGGCGCTGGATGCTGGCGGGCGGCGACACCGTCTGCCACGGCTGGAAGCCAGAAGGCGGTTTCCTTGCGTACCGCTGGGAAGGCTACGACGAGGCCTTGATCCTCTATCTGCTGGCGCTCGGCTCACCGACGGATCCGATCGATCCCGCCAGCTACGAAGCGTGGTGCCGCACCTACGAGTGGAAGAACATCTACGGTCACGACTTCGTGTATGCGGGGCCGCTGTTCACGCACCAGATGTCGCACATCTGGTGCGACTTTCGCGGCGTTCGCGACCGGTTCATGCGCGAGCACGATTCCGACTATTTCGAGAACAGCCGCCGCGCCACGCTCGTGCAGCAGCAGTACGCCATTCGCAATCCGCAGGCGTTCAAGCACGCTGGCCAGTTCTGCTGGGGCGTGACGGCCAGCGACGGGCCGGGCTTTCAGGTCAAGACGATCGACGGCGTCGAGCGCGTCTTCTACGACTATGTCGCCCGTGGCGCGCCGTACGGTCCCGACGACGGAACGATCGCGCCGTGGGCGGTCGCCGCGTCGCTGCCGTTCGCGCCCGAGATCGTCGCTCCGACGCTCGAGGCGATGGGCGGGATGCATATCCATCTGCAGAATCCATACGGCTTCAAGGCCTCGATCAATCGCGTCTTCCATGAAGGCGACGACGACGTCGACTGGGTCTCGCCCTATCACTTCGGCATCAACGAGGGGCCCACCGTGCTGATGATCGAGAACTTTCGAAGCGGCATGGTCTGGCAACTGATGCGCAAATGCGGGCCGCTTGTCGACGGCATGCGCGCGGCCGGCTTTGCCGGCGGCTGGCTCGGCTAGCCGGGTAGGAACCGATCCACCGGATCGGCCCGATCAGCCGATCTCGGCCAGCCGGATGCACGCCGCCGCGTGCGCTTCGCCCTGCGGCTCGAGCGCCGGCACGACCTCGGCGCAGCGTGGCACGGCAAACGGGCAGCGCGTGCGAAAGACGCAGCCCGACGGCGGCGACAGCGGCGAGGGCAGTTCGCCCGAGAGCGCGCTCCTGGCGGCGCGTGCGAGCGCTGCCTCGCCGCGCACCGCATCGACGCGCGGCGTGCTCGCCAGCAGGGCGCGCGTGTACGGATGGCGCGGCGCCGCGAAGAGGGCCGCCTTCGGCGCCCGCTCCATGATGCGGCCGAGATACATCACGACCACGTCGTCGGCGATCAGCTCGACGACGGCGAGGTTGTGCGAGATGAAGACGTAGGCGACCCCGGTCGCTTCCTGCAGGTCCATCAGCAGGTTGAGCACCTGGGCCTGGATCGAGACGTCGAGCGCCGACACCGGCTCGTCGGCGATGACCAGGCGCGGCTCGAGCATCAGCGCCCGGGCGATCGCGATGCGCTGGCGCTGCCCGCCCGAGAACATGTGCGGGTAGCGCCGGTAGTGCTCCGGCGAGAGGCCGACGCGATCGAGCATCGCCCGGCCGCGTTCTTCGCGTTCGGCGCGGCCCAGCTTCGTGTTGATGGCGAGCGGTTCCTCGAGCGCGTGGCCGACCTTCTTGCGCGGGTTGAGGCTGGCGAACGGATTCTGGAAGACCATCTGGACGCTGCGCCGCAGTGCGCTGCGCGTCGTCGCATCGGCCTCGGTCGTGTCGATGCCGCCGATGCGCAGGCGCCCGGCCGTGGGCGCTTCGAGCATCGCGATCTGCCGCGCCAGCGTGCTCTTGCCGCAGCCCGATTCGCCGACCACGGCCAGCGTCCGGCCGGCCTGCAGCGTGAGCGACACGCTCTCGAGCGCGCGCACCGTCGCCTTCGGCCGGAAGGCACCGGTCGAGACCATGTAGTGCTTGGTCAGCGCGTCGGTCTCGAGGACCGTCGTCCCCGCGGCGGTGCTGGCCGGTCCGTCGCCGATGCCTGTTGCCGCGATCGCGTTCGTGCTCATGTCAACGCTTGCGTCGGCGCGTCAAAGGCGGGATGGGGACGGTTGCAGAAGGGCCACCATCCGTGCGGCAAAGTCGCGTCCGGGCAGGCCGCTGCGCTTCGCTGGAGCGGTCGGCGCTGCGCGCCGACTGCCCTGCGCTTCTCGGCGCTCCAGAGGCGCGCCGCGACCTGCCCGAACGCGCCTT
>DAIMIM010000096.1:0-9916 GCA_036722755.1 Caldimonas sp.
AGCAACAACTGGGCCGTCGCCGGTTCGCGCAGCAAGAGCGGTGCGGCGATCGTCGCCAACGACATGCACCTGGCGCTGCGACTGCCGAACCTCTGGTACCGCGCCGCCGTCGAGATCGAGGCACCCGGCGTGCCGCTGCGGCGCGTCGTCGGCGTCACGCTGCCGGGCGCGCCGGCGGTGGTCGTCGGCAGCAACGGCCAGGTGGCGTGGGGCCTGACGAACAGCTACGGCATCTACGTCGATCTGCTCGAGCTCGAGTTCGATCCGAAGGATCCGACGCGCTACCGCATGGCAGCTTCGACCGGCGCGGCCGCGGGCGATGGATGGGGCTTGCTGCGCACGGTCGATGAGCGCATCGCCGTCTCGGACGGCGCCGACGAGGTTCTGCACGTGCAGGAGACGGCGTTCGGGCCCGTGTGGGAACGCGGCGGCCGGCGCTACGCGGTGCACTGGGTCGCCCACGATCCAGGCGCCGTCAACTTCACCGCGCTCCAGCTCGAGCGCGCGACCAACGTGGCCGAGGCACTCCGCGTCGGCCAGAGCGCCGGCTTTCCGGCGCAGAACATGGTCGTGGGCGATGCGGCGGGGCACATCGGCTGGACGCTGGCGGGCGCGTTGCCTGCGCGCAATGCGACGTGGGCGTCGACGTTTCCCGCGGCCGCAGCGTCGGCGGCATCGCACACGTGGACCGCGCTGGCGGCACCTGCCGCGCACCCCAGCGTGATCGATCCGCCATCGGGCCAGCTCGCGACCGCCAACGCACGCCAGCTCGCCGGCGCTGCCTATGCGGCGATCGGCGACGGCGGCGCCGACATCGGCGCGCGCCAGCGCCAGTTGAGAGACAGCGTCGCCGCGCTCGGCCCCGCCACCGAGGAGGCGGCCGTCTACAGCGTCGGGCTCGACGATCGCGCGCTCTACCTCGCTCCGTGGCGCGACCGCGCCCTGCAGGCACTGGCCGGCGACACCGACGCTGCTGCGCACCCGCGGCGCGACGAGTTCAAGCGCCTGCTCGAAAGCACCTGGACCGGCCACGCCAGCGTCGACTCGGTGGCGTACCGGTTGACGCGCGCCTTCGTCGGCAGCCTCTACGTTCGCCTCTTCGGCAACCTCGACGAGGAGATGCGCACGGCCGACAAGGAGGCCAGCTTCGCGCGCGCGACGCCGCGCTGGCCGGCCGTGATCGAGCGCTTGCTCGACGAGCAGCCGCCGGGCTGGCTGCCGAAGGGCCAGGCCGATTGGCGCAGCGTGCAGCTGGCGGCGATCGACGATGCCATCGCCGGCATCGAACACGACGGCACGCCGCTGGCGCAGGCCACCTGGGGCAAGCACAACACGACGCACATCGTCCATCCGATGGCCGCGTCGCTGCCGCTCGGCGCGCGCTGGCTCGCCGCGCCGCCGCAGCCGATGCCCGGCGACAGCCACATGCCCCGGGTGGCCGCGCCGGAGTTCGGCCAGTCGGAGCGCCTGGTGGTCTCGCCCGGCCGCGAAGCGAGCGGCGTCTTCGACATGCCGGGCGGGCAAAGCGGCCATCCGCTGAGCAGCGACTTTCTCGAAGGGCACGAAGACTGGGTGGCCGGCCGGGCCACGCCGTTGTTGCCGGGCGCTCCGGTGCATACGCTGAGGTTTGCGCCGGCCCGCTGAATCAGGGCGCGTTCTCCATCCGCAACCTCACTGCGGCACCGGTCGCGGCCACAGGCTTGCCGAGACGCGATTCGGGCACGCCGCGAGAACGCAGATGGTCGCGGATCTGCGTCGCGCGTTGCAGCGCCAGGGCAGAGGCGCCGCCCGCATCGTCCGGCGCCGCCAGCAGCGTCAGCTGCGCGCGCGGCGCGCGACGCAGGCTTTCAGCGACCTTGTCCAGCACGGCGGCAAGCGCAGGCTTCACGCTGCTGCGCCCCGGCTCGAAACAGAATTCGCGCGGCACGTCGATGCCGAGGGAGCCATCCTCGCGTTGCCCGACAGTCACCGGCGTGCCGCGAAACCACGACTGCAGCCATTGCGTTTCGACGGTCAGGGCCTCGGCCGCCGCGGTTCGCTGATCGGCGGTCGCCGGTCCCGAAGGCAAGGGCGGCGACACGCCGGCGCAGCCGCAGACCGCGAGCGTGGCAACGAGCATCAAGGCGAACGGGCGCATGGTGAGAATCCGGCGAGGAGACAACGAGGGAGAGCCTGTGCGGCGTCCGCATCGTATGCCCCGTGCGGGCCTTGCCCGGTGGTTGACCGGACCCGCATTCGCCCCGGACACTCGCGCCTTGCCGATCCGTGCCATCGACGACGTCTCGACTCTCATGAATATGTCCATCGCCTTGACGACTGCCCTCTGCGCCGCCGCCGTTTCCAGCTCGGCCATCGCTGCCAAGCCCACCACGCGCAACCGCGCCGAGATCCCCGCCGAGTTCCGCTGGGATTTCTCGGCCATCTACCCGAGCTGGGCCGCCTGGGAAGAAGGCATGAAGGAGATGGACGCCCGCATGGACGCCTTCGCGGCGCTGAAGGGCACGCTCGCGCAAGGGCCGGCCCGGCTGCTCGAGGCCTACCTGGCATTCGACGAGATCGGCAAGCTCCAGTACCGTCTCTATCGCTATCCAGGACTGCAGCGCGACGTCGATACGCGCGACCAGGCCGTCGCGGGGCGCTTCCAGCGCGTCGGCGCCGTCTTCGCCAAGTTCGACACGGCAGCGGCCTGGTTCACGCCCGAACTGCTCGGCCTTCCCGAAGCGACGGTGACGGGATGGATCGCCCAGACCCCCGCGCTCGAGCCCTACCGCTTCACCATTCTCGACAGCTATCGGCGCAAGGCGCACGTGCTCGACGACAAGGGGGAGCGGCTGCTGTCGCTGGCCGGCCGCTTCAACGACGCGCCGACCTCCATCTACCAGGAGCTCAGCACCTCCGACATCAAGTTTCCGACGCTGCGGCTGGCCGATGGCAAGGACGTGGTGCTCACCCCCGGCAACTACGGCGCGCTGCTCGAGAGCAACCCGAGCCAGATCGAGCGGGGCAGGGCCGCGGCGGCGCATGTCGGCACGTTCGGCGCGACCGCGAACACCTACGCGGCCATCTACAACGGCCTGCTGCAACGCGACTGGTTCCTGGCCCGTGCCCGCAACTTCGACAGCACGCTCGACGCGGCGCTCGATGCGAACGCGATCCCGCCCGCGGTCGTCGAGACGCTGATCGATGCGACACGCGCCGGCACCGCTCCCTTCCAGCGCTACGCGAGGCTGCGCAAGAAGCTGCTCGGCCTGTCGAGCTACCACCTCTACGACGGCGTCGTGCCGGTCTTTCGCAGCGACAAGGCCTACCCGTACGAACAGGCACGCGAGCTCGTCATCGCGTCGGTGGCACCGCTCGGCGACGACTACGTCGCCAAGTACAAGCGATTCGTCTCCGGCGGCAGGATCGACGTGTACGAGAACGAGGGCAAGCGCAGCGGCGCCTACAGCGCCGGCGTCTACGGCGTCGGGCCCTACATGCTGATGAACTACAACGACACGCTCGGTGCCGCGTTCACGCTCGCTCACGAGGCCGGCCACGCGATGCACACCGTGCTGTCGTACGAGAACCAGCCCTTCGTCACCGCCGACTACACGATCTTCGTGGCCGAGGTCGCTTCCACCACCAACGAGCGTTTCCTGCTCGACCAGCTCCTGAAGCAGACGAGCGATCCGAAGGAGCGCTTCCTGCTGCTGCAGCATGCGGTCGATTCGATCGTCAGCACCTTCTACACGCAGGTGCTGTTCGCCGACTTCGAGCTGCGCGCACACCGCCTCGTCGAACACGGCCAGCCGCTCACGACCGAAGTGCTCGACAACCTCTACGCCGGCCTGCTGAAGGACTACTGGGGCGACGCCGTGGTGGCCGACGACTTCTACAAGTTCACCTGGGCCCGCATTCCGCACTTCTTCAACACGCCGTACTACGTCTACCAGTACGCCACCTGCTTTGCGTCGTCGGCGCAGCTGTACGACGCCATGACGAGCGGCCCGGCCGCGTCGCGCGAGGCGGCGACCGCCCGCTATCTCACGCTGCTCAGGAGCGGCGGCAACGACCACCCGATGTCGCAACTCAAGAAGGCCGGCGTCGACCTGACTCAGCGCGCCACCGTCCAGGCGGTGATCGACCAGATGGACCGGCTGGTGACGCAGATGGAAAGCGAGGCGGCGAAGATTCGCTAGCCGCGCGCCGCCGTGCCGTGCCCTGGCGACCTCGCTCTCAGGAGCCCGGCGCCGAGCTGGTGTGCGAGAACGCCCAGCCGCCTTCGTTGCGGGCAGCGGCCGTCACGACGAGCTCGCGCAACTGCGCTCCTGCGCCGTACGAAAACGTCGCCGTGGCGCCGCCGCCCGCGACCTTCACGTCGACCAGGTGGAAGAAGACCCAGAACGGCTTCACGTCGGGGTGCGTGGCGCAATATTCGAGGATCGCCGAGCCGGCCGGCGTGTTCTCGAACTCGCCGTACAAGGTGTCCGTGCCGGCCTGTTCGGGAAGCGCCGACTCCCCCGACTCGGTTCGCAGCTTCGGCGCGCCGACGACCACCCATTTGCGGCCGGCGCGAACCGCCTTGACCGCCATCGACCCGAGCTTTCCGTCCGGGCCCGTGCCGGTGAACATGGCGCTGACCGCCTTGGTGTCGATCGAGCCGCTTTCGAAGCTCAGCCCGTGGGCGTTCGAGGTGCGGTACGCCAGGACGAGCGACGCACCTTCGCCGCCGAGGCCCTCGAAGGCGCTTTCGTCGGTCACGAGCTTGAGGACTGGCATCGTCGGATGATGAGGGATGTCGTCAAAATGGTGGCGGGCGCGACATCGCGACGATAGGCGACCGCAGAAGGAATACGCAGATGACATCCGAAATTGCAGGCACCGTCAATGAAGCGCGGCTTTGGCGCGACAACGGCTGGACGGCGCGCGTCATCAAGAACGAAGACGACGAAGGCTGGGCCGTCGAGATGATCAAGGACGGCGAGCCCGAGCCGGCGCTGGTCGGGCCCTGGACGATGGGCCGCGACAAGAAGAACCCCAAGCCGCTCGACGGTGCGGCATTCATCACCCTGGTCAAGACCGCTGCGGAGGTGATTCGGCGCCACGAGCAGCAGACGCAGGCTGACCACCACAAGAGCGTGACCGTGACCGCCGGCTCGGCCCGCATCACCGTCAAGCTCGACATCGTCGCCGACGAAGACGATGCGCACGCCATGTTGAGCGCGTTCGATGCGGCCGGCGAGGAGCTCGCGCGCGTTCGCGTCGCGGCAGGATTCAGGCTGAGCGCCCAGAGCGCGCTGGCCTGGATCGCCAACGACTTCCGCAGGCCCGGCTGACCATCTCTGCCAGCCGACCCGCGTCGAGGAGCTCGCGGACCTTGGCCAACCGCTCCGGCGGATAGCCGCTTAAAAGAATCTCATTCTATACAAAACTCATAATTCGTATAGAATGAGATTCATATGCCAGCCAGAGCGCCTCTTCTCGCCGACGCCACGGTGACCAAGCTCGTGGCCATCGGCCAGCGCATCCGCGACCAGCGCAAGGCGCTCAAGGTCAGCGCCGTCGACGCTGCCGAGTCGGCCGGCATGTCGCGCGTCACCCTGCAGCGCATCGAGCGTGGCGAGCCCTCGGTGACGATCGGCGCCTATATCGGCGCAGCGACGGCGGTGGGCCTCGGCCTCGAGCTCGTGGATCCGCGCCAACGACTTCGCGGCAAGGGCGGGTCGCGCGGCAAGCCGCCGTATCCGGCCCGCATCCGGCTGGCCGACTACCCGCAGCTCAAGCGTCTGGCCTGGCAATTGCACGGCGTCGCCACGCTGAGCCCCGACGATGCACTCGGCCTCTACGAGCGCAACTGGCGCCACGTCGACCTCGCCGCGCTCGAGCCTGCCGAGCGCACGCTCGTCAACGCGCTGGTGCAGCACCTGGGCGGAGGGCGGCTGCTTGTTTGAGCGCCCGCACGACCGGCGCATCGCGGCGATCCTGCACGCGCTCGATGCCGAGCTGCTCACGGCGAATCACTGCCTGTTCGGCGGCGGCACGGCGATCGCGCTGCGCCATGGCGAGTACCGCGAATCGGTCGACATCGATTTCCTGGTGTCCGACCCGGCCGGCTACCGGTCGCTGCGCGAGCGTCTCACCGGGCCGCGGGGCGTGCAGTCGATCGCGCGCGCCGAAGGGCTGCTCGAGGCCACGCGCGCGGTGCGGGCCGACCGCTACGGGATCCGCACGATGCTGCGCACCGACGGAGTCGACATCAAGTTCGAGATCGTCAGCGAAGGTCGCATCACGTTCCAGGCGCCGGCCGCTGCCGACCGCATCTGCGGCGTCGCGGCCCTCACGCCGCTCGACATGGCCGCGACCAAGCTGCTCGCCAATTCCGACCGCTGGGCCGACGATGCCGTCATGAGCCGCGACCTGATCGACCTGGCGATGATGGAGCCCGCGAGGGCGTTGTTCCGCCTCGCCACGGCCAAGGCGACAAAAGCCTACGGCAAGAGCATCCTGGCCGACCTGGCCAAGGCGATCGACGGATTGCGGCAGCGGCCACAGCGTCTCGATCGCTGCATGGAAGCGCTACAAATGACGACCGTGCCGAAGGCGCTGCTGTGGAAGCGGATCAAGGCATTGAACGACCTGGGGAGCTGACATGAACAAGATCCTGAGCTGGCTCGGTGTGTCCGCCTGGGTGTTCTGCATGAGCGCGTGCGCGCCGCTCATGCCCTCGCGCACCGACCGGCCCGATGTCGCCTACGACCCGTCCGGCCCGTGCAGCGCCACGCCGGAAAACGATGCGGACGCCGACCCCGGCGGCGTCGTCTCCAACGCTGCATGCGCGCACCGCATGCGTGAAGACGCCAAGACCTACCAGCTGTACTTCACCGAGTTCGACGACGAGGGCTGGGCCTATCCGTCCGGCGCGCCCTACGGCGGCGCCAGCGAGCAGATGGGCTTTTTCATCTCGCAGCTGCAGGACCGGATTCGCAAGACCGACGAGAAGCTGAGCGTCGTCGTCTTCGTGCACGGCTGGAAGCACACGGCCGACAACGACGACAACAACGTGCAGCGGTTTCGCACCCTGTTGTCGTCGCTCAACGATGTCGAGCGGCAGACCGGCTGCGAACGGCACGTGATCGGCCTGTACGTCGCCTGGCGCGGCGCCGCCACGACCCTCGGCGACCCGCTCGAATCGGCGAGCTTCTACAGCCGCAAGAACGCCGCCGAGCGCGTTGCCGAAGGCGACGTCCGCGTCGTCTTCTCGCACCTGCGCGCGCTGCAGGACGAAGCGAACGCGCCCTGGATCGCCAAGGCCCAGGCGTCGCTGCAGGGCACCAAGGCCGTGGCCGCCGGCGCCGTCTCGAGCGCCACGGCGAACGCCACCGCGCCGGCGCCGCCGTCGCCCTGCGAAAAGCGCGTCCGCCTCTCGATCGCGGGCCACAGCTTCGGAGGTCTCATCGTCTACACGTCGCTCGCGCAGTCGCTGATCCGCGACGTGGTCGAGCTGCGCGACGCCGAGCTGCTCGCCGCGGAGACGAACGGCCCGAGGCCGGTGATTCCGCGCGAAGGCGACCTGGTCGTGGTCGTCAATCCGGCGATCGAGGCGACACGTTACGAGCCGCTCTTTCGCGCCGTGGGCGAGACCGATCTGCCTCACTACCACTCGCCGCTGTTCGTCTCCATCACCTCGACCAACGACCTGGCGACGAAGGTCGCCTTCCCGTTGGGCCGAAAGCTCAGCACGCTTTTCGAGCACTACCCCGTCAGCGGCGCGCGCGACGTCGAGGAACGGGCGAACCAGCGAACGCTCGGCCAGGACGACGACTTTCTCAACTTCCAGCTCACCGCCGTTCCCTACCCGGCATCGGCAAGCGCTGCCGCGCCGGCCCCGCCCGGCACCTGTGCCGGCTGGAATCTCGCGCTGCCCGATTTCGGCAAGCGGCTCGCCATCGAATGGGAAGCGTCGATGGCGTTCCTGCAACGGCTCGACGCGCAGCGCTTCGATGGCCGCGGCCTGTTCCCGCGCTATTTCTGCGGCGGCGAGCTGCTCAAGCTCGAGACCCGGCAGGGTGTCGGATCGGCGATCGAGAACTCGCCCGTCTGGAACATCCGGACCCAGTCGCCCATCGTCAACGACCACAACGACTTCAGCAATCCGCTGCTGATCGCCTTCTTCCGGCAGCTCTACCGGGAGGCCGAGTTGCGCCCCTTCCAGCTCATGATCCAGGAAACGCCGGGGACTGCGCCCAGGTAGGCAGCGCCGGCTCGAGCCGGCGCCTCACTCGATCACGACCTTGCCGTCCTTGACGATCTTCGCGAACTTGGTCGTCTCGCTGGCGATGAGGGCGGCCATCTCTGCTTGCGTGCTGCCGAGCGGCTCGCAGCCGCCCGCAGCCATCGACGCCGCGAACTGAGGCGACTTGATGATCCTGAGCATCTCGGTGTTCAGGCGATCGAGGATCGGCTTGGGTGTGGCGGCCGGGGCCAGCACGCCGTACCAGGTCTGGATGTCGAAGCCCTTGAGGCCGGCCTCTTCGAGCGTGGGCACGTTGGGCAGGAACGTGGTGCGCGCATGCGAGGTCACCGCCAGCGGCAGCAGCCGGCCGTTCTTGAGAAACGCCAGCTCCGCCGTGATGCTGTCGAACGACATGTTCACCTGGCCGGCGAGCAGGTCGGCCGTGAGCGGCGCGCTGCCCTTGTAGGGCACGTGCAGCAAGGTCGTGCCGGTCTGCAGCTGGAACAGCGTGCCGATCAGGTGCTGCGCGGTGCCGTTGCCGTTCGATCCGTAGCTGAGCGGCTTGGCCGACGATGCCTTGGCCAGCGCGATCAGCTCGGCGATGTTTTTCACCGGCGTGACCGCCGGGTTGACGGCGACGATGTTCGGCACCGAGGCGACGGTGGTGATCGGTGCGAGGTCCTTCTGGAAGTCGTACGGCAGCTTCTTGTAGACGCTCGGCGCGATCGTGTGGTGCACCGCGCCGATCAGCAAGGTGTAGCCGTCGGGCTTCGCCTTGGCCACATAGTCGGCGCCCAGCGTCGTGCCGGCGCCCGGCCGGTTCTCGACGATGACCTGCTGGCCCAGGCTCTTCGTCAGCGACTCGGCCAGCGTGCGGGCCACCAGGTCGGTCGTGCCGCCGGGAGGGAAGGGCACGACGAGGCTGATCGTCCTGGTCGGGAAGTCTTGCGCGTGCGCGAGCGCGCAGGCGCTGGCGAAGGCAGCGAGGGCGCAGGCGCGAAGCACCGCGCGGCGAGCGGTCGAACAAACCATGTCGTTGTCTCCTGGATGGAATCGGGCTCAGGCGGCCTGGCGCTCGCTCGTTTCGGCGAGCATCTCGCAAACCGCCCTGGTGACCTGCGCGGTCGTCGCCGAGCCGCCGAGGTCTCGCGTGTGCAGCGCCGGGTTCGCCGTGGTGCGCTCGATCGCCGCCATCACGCGCGCCGCGGCCTCGGCCTCGCCGAGGTGCTCGAGCATCATCACGATCGACCAGAACGTACCGATCGGATTGGCGAGCCCCTTGCCCATGATGTCGAAGGCCGAGCCGTGGATGGGCTCGAACATCGACGGGTAGCGGCGCTCGGGGTCGATGTTGGCGGTGGGCGCGATGCCCAGGCTGCCGGCGAGCGCGGCGGCCAGGTCGCTGAGCACGTCGGCGTGCAGGTTGGTGGCGACCAGCGTGTCGAGCGAGACCGGCCGGTTGACCATGCGCGCGGTCGCGGCGTCGACCAGCTCCTTGTCCCACGTCACGTCGGGGAACTCCTTCGAGATCTGCAGCGCGATCTCGTCCCACATCACCATCGCGTGGCGTTGCGCGTTGCTCTTCGTCACCACGGTGAGGAGCTTTCTCGGCCGCGAGCGGGCGAGCGCGAACGCGAAGCGCATCACGCGCTCGACGCCCACGCGCGTCATCACCGACACGTCGGTGGCCACCTCGATCGG
>DAIMIM010000097.1:0-9883 GCA_036722755.1 Caldimonas sp.
GGCGTCTCGACTTCCATGAAGCCGTGCTCGACCATGAAGCGGCGGATCGACGACAAGGTCTTGCTGCGCGCCGCGAAGCGCGCCCGCGCCGCCTCGTCGGTGATGAGATCGACGTAGCGCTGCCGGTACTTCTGCTCGGCGTCGACCATGCCGTGGAACTTGTCGGGCAGCGGTCGCAGGCTCTTGGTGAGCAGGCGCAAGGCAGACAGGCGCACCGAGAGCTCGCCGGTGCGTGTCTTGAAGAGCACGCCCGTGGCGCCGACGATGTCGCCCAGGTCGAGATGCTTGAACGCGTCGTAGGCCTCGTCGCCGAGCGCGTCCCGTGTGGCGAAGAGCTGGATCCGGCCGGTCGCGTCCTGCAGCGTCGCGAAGCTCGCCTTGCCCATGATCCGCTTGAGCATCAGGCGGCCGGCCAGGGTCACGGCCACGTGCAGCGGCTCGAGCGCCTCGTTGTCCAAGTGGCCGTGTTTTCGCGCCAGCTCGGCAGCCCGGTCCTTCGGCTTGAAGTCGTTCGGAAAAGCGATGCCGCGGGCGCGGACGGCGACCAGCTTGGCACGGCGTTCGGCGATGAGCTGGCCTTCGTCGGCGGGCGGGGGCGTGGTGGAGTCTGTGGTCATGATGGCGGCGGGCAACCGCGCATTCTAGGAAGGAGTGGCGATGCGACAATTCCGGCCGCGACCCCGACATGAGTTCACGCTTTCCACGCCTTGCCGCCCAGCTCTATTTTCTCGGCCTGGCGGCGATCAACGCCGTGCACGGCGTGCTGCCGTTCTTCCTGCGCCGGGGCCTCTACCGCCTCTGCCGTTTCGAGATCGCGCCGAGCGCCACCGTGCAGGGTGGCGTCCGCTTCTTTCACGTCGGCCGCCTGAAGATCGGCGCGGGCACGCTCGTCAACCGCGGCGTTTATCTCGACAACCGCGCCGGCATCACGATCGGCCAGAACGTCTCGATCGCGCACGACGTGCGCATCTACACGCTTGGCCACGACGTGCACGACGCCGAATTCACGGCGCGCGGCAAACCGGTCGAGATCGGCGACCACGCGGTGCTGTTCGCCGGCGCGATGGTCATGCCGGGCGTGCAGCTCGGCGCCGGCTCCGTCGTGATGGCCGGCTCGGTCGTGACGAAGAGCGTGCCGCCGATGCGCATGGTCGGCGGCAACCCGGCGCAGGACATCGGCGCGCGCGAGGGCGAGCCGGCCTACACGCTCGACCGCCGCTACTGGTTCGCGCACTGAGCGCGCAGGCATGAGCGACGCCTTGGCGCAGCGGCCGTGAGAGTCGCGATCGTCGACGGCGGCTCCTTCGTCCTTCCCTACGACTACCAGCTCGTCAAGGCATTGAGCGAGCAGGGCGTCGAGGTCGCGTTCTTCGGCTCGCGCACGCGCTACAACGGCGAATTTCTCGAGGCGATGCGGGCGTTGCCGGGCGTGACGGTGCACGACCGGGCCGTCTCCGGCAGCGTCGCGCCGCGCTGGAAGGGCGTGCTGGCCTACCTGGCGATGTGGCTCGAGGTCTGGCGCCAGCGCCGACATGTCGATGCGATCAACCTGCAGTTCAGCGCCTGGTGGCCGCTCGAGCGACTGCTCCTGCCGGCCCTGCGCGAGCGTCTCGTCTACACCGTGCACAACGCGGTGCCGCATGGTTTCACCGGGAAGCGGCACGGCCCGACCGAGCGCATCGCCGAGCTGGCACGCACGCTGGTGTTCGTCAGCCGCTTCACGCAGGACGATTTCATCGAACGCTACGGCGAACGCTTTCGCGCCAAGGCGCGGCTCGTGCCACACGGGCTGCTGCCGGTGGTCCCGGGCATGGCGCCGGTGCCGTATGCCTTAGCCGGCGCGCCCGAGGCGCTCGTCTACTGGAGCACCGTCAAGCCCTACAAGGGCGTCGAGATCTTCGCCGAGCTGGCCCGCTCGGAGCGCATCCGCGGCACCGGCCTTCGGCTCGAGATCGACGGCGCCTGGGCCACGGAGCTGCACGGGTTGCGCGACGAGCTCGAGACGCTCGGCGTCCATGTCGACGACGGCTTTCTCGATACGCCCGAGTTGCTCGGCCTCCTCTCGCGCAACGTCGTCTTCATCCTGCCGTACCGCGAGGCATCGCAGTCGGGCGCGCTGTTCTCGCTTCTGCACCACGGCCGCATCTTCATGTGCGCGGACGTTGGCGATCTCGGCGATTTCATGCGCCGCTTCGGTCTCGAGGCGATGCTGCTGAAGGAGCGCAGCGCCGACGCGGTGGCCGACTGCCTGGAGCGCCTGCGGCGCGACGAGACGAGGATCGTGCATGCGTTCCAGGCGGCGCAGGACGCCTCGGGCTGGACCACGACGACCGCGGGCATCGCCGCCGTCTATGCGGGGCGGGCGCAGGAGGCGATGCCACAATCGTCCGCCCCTTCGCCATGAAGCAGACCATCAAGAGCGCGCCGGCCCATGCCGGCCTCGCGACGGCGGTGCCCGGCGCGAGGCCACCCCGGTTGCTGGCGTCGTTGCCGCAGGTCTATGCCGCCGCCGCGGTTCGGCTCGCGCTGCCGCTCCTGGTGCTGCCGATCGTCGCGTCGCGTGTCGGCGCCGACGAGTTCGGCCGGCTCGGCTTCATCCTGGTCTGGGCCGGGCTGCTGGCGACGCTGGTCGAAGGCGGCTTTCTCGCCGCGGCGACGCGGCTTGCCGTCGCCGCCGACGAAGCCCGCCGCTGGCAGCTGGCGCAACAGATCTTCAGCGCCCGGCTGGTCCTGTCGCTGCCGGCGGTGCTGCTCGCTTTCGTCGTCGTGCACTGGATCTCGCCGGGCGACGCGCATCCGATCGTCGATTCGCTGGCGATCGCCGCGCTCGCCTGCGCGCTCGGCTGGCCGGCGACGTGGTATCTGCAGGCGACGCAGCAGCTCAACCGCTGGGCCCGCATCGAGGTGCTCGTGTACGGCGCCATGGTCGTCGCGTGCTGGTGGCTCGCCGACACGGTGCTGGCGTTCGTGCTGCTGCAGTTCGCCGCGTCGGCGCTGCTCGCGTTGCTCGGCTGGCGCCGCGTCGTCGCCGATCTGAAAACCGTCTCGAACGACGCGCCCCTCTACGCCGCGCACGAGCTGCGGCCCGGCCTCCGGCTCGGCTGGCGGATGCTGCCGGTGTCGATGGCCGGCGCCGCCTATTCGCTGGCCTTGCCGGCGGCTGCTTCAGCGCAACTGAGCAAGCCCGAGCTCGGCGTGTACTACATGGCCGACCGGATCGTGCGCGCCGTGCTCTATGCGGCCGACCCGGTCTACTCGGTCGTCTATCCGCGCATCGTCGCGCTGGGCCGGCGCAGCAGCCGGGCCGCGCTCTGGTACGCGGCGCGATGGGCCGCGGCGGGAAGCGTCGCCGGCCTGCTGGCCTTCAGCGCCGTGATGCTCGCCTGGCCGTCGTTGCAACCCATCCTCGCCGCGCGTGCCAGGGGCGGCATCGACATCGGGCGGGTCCACGAGGTCGCACTCGTGCTGAGCTGGCTCTGGCCGCTCCTGCTCGGCTGGAAGTTCTTCGGCTACTGGATGCTCGGCACCGGCCGGCACGACACGGCGTACCGCACGTCGCTCGTCGTCGGCGGCATCGCCGGCGTCGGCGCCGCCGCGACCTTCGGCGGCGCGCACGGCGCGATCGGCCTCGCCTGGACGGCGCTCGGCGTCGAGCTGCTCGTGATCGCGGTGGCGATCGTCGTGATGGCGGCGATGCGCTGGCGCCGCGACAGCCGCTGAGTGGTCCATGGGCATCGACATCCACAACCTCGGCCTGCTCGCGCACGCGCAGGACCTCGGCGCCGAGTTCTCGCGCACCGTCGGCATCGGCCGGCAGGCGCTCTTCGTCGACGCGCCCGAGCTCGATGCCCACCGCGTGCTGCGTCGGCTGCCTGCGCTTGTCGAGGCGCCGCAGCCCGGGCGCCCGCGCTATTTCGAGCCCTTGATGCAGCAGTGGCTCGGCGCGACGACGGTCGACTCGATCGATGCGTCCGCCTACGAGAACGCGACCTTTCTCCACGACATGAACCTGCCGCTGGCCGAGACCTTCGCCGGCCGCGGCAGCTACGACGCGGTGCTCGATTTCGGCTGCCTCGAGCACGTCTTCGATTTCGCGGTGGCCTGGCGCAATTGCGTCGAGCTCTGTCGCGTCGGTGGCCACCTGATCCACGCGCTGCCGGCCAACAACCTGTCGGGCCACGGCTTCTACCAGTTCTCGCCCGAGCTTTTCTTCAATCTCTATCAGCACCAGAACGGCTTCGCGTTGCGCGGCCTCTGGTTCGCGCTGAAGGCCGAGCCGCGCTACTGGTGGCGCGTTGCCGATCCGAGCGTCGTGCACCGGCGCGTCACGCTGCGCAATGCGCACGAGGTCTACATGATGGTTGTCGCGCAAAAGCTCGACGATTCGAGCCGCTCGATGGCGGCGCCGCAGCAGTCGGACTACGCGCACGGCGAATGGATGAAGCGCGCGAGACCCGGCCCGACGCCACCACCGGTCGACAACACGGTGCCGGCCGGACGAGGCACCGCACGGGCGCTGGCATCGCTCGGCCTGGTCGGCCTGATCGGCCCGGCACGGCGCTGGCGCGAGCGCTTGCGCGGCCTGGGCGCGAGCGGCCTGGGCTTGCCCGCGCCGGACTATGTGCGCATCGGCGTCGCCGAGTTGCTGCGACACGCGAAGGACCGTGCATGAGCGGTCGTGCATGAGCGAGGTCGCGCCCTCGGCAGACCTGCATCGCCCCATCCATGCGATGCTCCTCTGCGAAAGCCTCGGCGTGACCGGTGGCGTCGAGCGATTCGTCTGCGAGCTCGCCAATGCGCTGGTCGATCGCGGCCTGCGCGTGACGCTCGGCAACGTCGACACGGCGCGGGGTGGCGTCGTCTATCCGCTCGATCCGCGCGTCGACGTGAGCTCGGCCGGCGTTGCGCTCATCGAGCCGCGCGCTGGCTCTCGTCTCGGTCGCGCGTTGGCGATGCTGAAGCTGCGTCTTCGGGTCGGCCGCTCGCTGAACCGGCTGGTCGACGCTGCGGCGCCCGACGTCGTCGTGCTGAACGGCCTCGTCACCGCCTGCTCGGTGCTCATGGTCGCCAAGCGCGGTGGCCTCGCGCGGCGCGCCATCTGCTGCGATCACAACCACTTCGGCGCGCGCTCGGCGCTCTGGCGGCGGCTGCGCGCCTGGTGCTATCCGCGCGTCGCCGCGGTCGTGAGCCTCACCGAAGCCGATGCGCCGAAGTTCAGGGCGCTCAACGTCAACACGCGGGTGATCGCCAACACCTCGTCGTTGCGCGCCGACGCGCCGTCGAACGCCAGCTCGCCCCGCGTGCTCGCGGTCGGGCGGCACGTCGCGCAAAAGGGCTTCGATCTCTTGCTCCACGCCTGGCGGGACGTGATCGCGGCGGTGCCCGAGGCGCGCCTGTGCATCGTCGGCGAGGGGCCGCTGCACGCCGAGCTGCTTGCCCTGTCGGCGCAACTCGGCGTCGAGGCGAGCGTCGAATGGCGAGCCCCGACCGATCACATCGAAGCGCTCTACCGCGAGGCGGCCGTGTTCGTGCTGTCGTCCCGCTACGAAGGCATGCCGCTGGCCCTGCTCGAGGCGCAGGCGCTCGGCGTTCCCGCGGTCGCCTTCGATTGCCCGACCGGGCCGCGCGAGATCCTGACGACGGACACCGGCATCCTGGTCGAAGCGGAAGACACCGCCGCGTTAGCGCGTGCCATCGCCCTGCTGTTGCGCGACCCGGCACGGCGATCGCGCATGTCGCAGGCGGCGATCGCGCGCAGCCGGCTCGTCTTCGATCCGCAGCGGCAGATGGACGCGTGGGCTGGCCTGATCGAAAGCGTCGTCGCGGCGCGGGCCGGCGCATGACGACGATGCAGCGCGTCACCGTGATCGTGCCCTGCCGCAACGAGCGCCGCTACATCGGCGCCTTCGCCGCGAGCGCGCTGGCGCAGCAACTTCCGCCGGGTTGGGAGCTGGAGATCGTCGTTGCCGACGGCATGAGCGACGACGGAACGCGCGAGGCATTGCGGCAGATCGCCGACGGCGACGCGCGGCTGCGCTGCGTCGACAACCCTGCGCGCATCGTCGCTGCCGGGCTCAACCGCGCGCTCGCCGCGTCCTCGGGCGAGGTGGTGGTGCGCATGGACGTGCACACGGAATACGCGCCCGACTATGTCGCCGCGTGCCTGCAGGTGCTCGCCGAGACCGGCGCCGACAACGTCGGCGGGCCGTGGCGGGCCGAGGCCGATGCCAATGGCGGCGCCATGCAGGCAGCTGTCGCCGCAGCGTTCCAGTCGCGCTGGGTCGCGGGCGGGGCGTTGTCGCGCCGGCTCGACTACGACGGCCCTGCCGACACCGTCTACCTCGGCGCCTGGCCGCGGCAGGCGTTCGAGCGCTTCGGCAGCTTCGACGAAGCGCTCGTGCGCAACCAGGACGACGAGCACAACCTGCGCATCCTCCGCGGCGGCGGCAGCATCTGGCAGTCGTCGCGCATCCGCAGCGCGTACCGGCCGCGCGCCCGCCTCGCTCAGGTGTTTCGCCAGTACTTGCAATACGGCTACTGGAAGCCTTTCGTCATGAAAAAGCACGGCCAGGCGGCGCAGTGGCGCCATGTCGTGCCGGCGCTGTTCGTCGTCGCGCTCGTTGTGCTCGGCGTTGTCGCACTCGCGGGGTTCGGGCCGTGGCCGCTCTACGCGCTCGCGGCCTGCTACGTCGCCGCGATCACCGCGATGACGGTCGGTGCGTCGCGCCGCGCCGGCCTGGCGGCGCGGGCTGTGTGCTGCGTGCCGGCGGTGATCGCCACCTACCACGTCAGCTACGGCATCGGCTCGATCCTCGGCGCTTTCGACACCGTGTTCGCGCGCGCAGGCCGCGCTCGTTTCGGGCGCATGACGCGATGAGCGAGCCACCGCTGCCGCCACCACGAGGCTTCGCCGACGAGAGCGCGGAAGCGAAGGCCGTGCGTGCCCGGTATGCGCGCCGGGCCTTGCACGACGACCGCTACAGCCTCCTCAACCCGGCCGCGCTGGCGGCGATGCAGGAGCGGCAACGGGCGCTGGTTGCGCTCTTGCGGCGCATCGGCATGACGAACCTGGCCGAGCTGCGCCTGCTCGAGATCGGCAGCGGCGGCGGCGGCAACCTGCTGGAGCTCCTGCGTCTCGGCTTCGCGCCCGAGCACCTCGCGGGCGTCGAGCTGCTGGCCGAGCGCCACGCCGCAGCGCGCGCCATGCTGCCAGCTGGAGTGCAACTCACCTGCGGCGATGCGCTGGCGCTGCCCGAGGCCGATGCCAGCGTCGACATCGTCCTGCAGTCGACCGTGTTCTCGTCGCTGCTCGACGACGCCTTCCAGGCGCGCCTCGCGCAGGCGATGTGGCGCCGCGTGAAGCCGGGCGGCGGTGTGCTCTGGTACGACTTCATCTTCGACAATCCGAACAACGCCGACGTGCGCGGCGTGCCGCTGGCGCGCGTGCGCGCGTTGTTTCCGGAGGCGGCGATGCAGCATCGCCGCGTCACCCTCGCGCCGCCGATCGCGCGCGCCGTCTGCAGAATTCACCCGGCGCTCTACGCGGTGTTGAACACGGTGCCGCTGCTGCGCACGCATGTGCTTTGCTGGCTCGCCAAGCCAGTGTGATCGCTGGAATTAACCTTGCAAACTGATCGTTATCCGATCAGAATGCAAGGATGATTCACCGGCAATTGCAAGGCCTGATCGAGCATCGGCTCTTGGACACTCCCGCCGTCGCGATCCTGGGGCCGCGTCAGGTCGGCAAGACCACGCTGGCCAGGACCATTGCGGCCAAGGATCCAGGAGCGATGCTGCTGGATCTCGAGCGCGAATCCGATCGTTCGGCCTTGCAGCAGCCAGAGCTCTTTTTCGCGTCGCATCGCCACCAATTCATTGTTCTGGACGAGGTGCAGCTCATGCCTCGCCTGTTCGCTGCCATGCGCCCGGAGATCGACGCCGATCGTCGCGCAGGGCGTTTCTTGCTGCTGGGGTCGGCCTCGGGCGAGTTGCTGCGGCAATCGGGGGAATCGCTCGCCGGCCGCGTGTCGTATCTCGAGCTCACGCCGTTGCTCGCCTCGGAGTTGCCGGTTGCCGATCCGTCCGACCTCCAGACCTTGTGGTTGCGCGGCGGGTTTCCGCTGAGCTATTTGGCCCGTGACGAAGCGGCTTCGTATGCGTGGCGGCAAGACTTCATCCGCACCTTTTTGCAACGCGATCTGCCGCAGATGGGTGTGCGTGTTCCAGCTGAAACCCTGCGCCGTTTCTGGCAGATGCTGGCTCATCTGCAAGGCGCCTTGATCAATGCGTCGCAGCTCGGCCTGTCGCTCGGCGGCGCGTCGCATTCCACGGCCACCCGATATCTCGATCTTCTGGTCGATGCGCTCATGGTGCGCCGTCTGCAGCCGCACTTGGCCAACGTCGGTAAACGCCTCGTCAAATCGCCGAAGGTGTACCTGCGCGACAGCGGCGTGCTGCACGCGCTGCTTGCCATTGCGAGCGTGCGCGATCTTCAAGGGCATCCGATTGCCGGCGCTTCGTGGGAAGGCTTCGTGATCGAGCAGGTCACGGCCTCACTGCCCTCCGACTCGCAAATCGGCTTCTACCGCACCGCCGCCGGCGCCGAGCTCGACCTCGTGATCGAGCGGGGCCAACGCAAAATTGGCGTGGAGATCAAGTTTTCATCGTCTCCGAAACCGACCCGTGGATTCTGGCAAGCGCTCGACGATCTGCAAATCGATCGCGCCTATGTGATTGCTCCTGTCTCGCGACGCTATCCACTTGCCCGGAACGTCGAAGTCATTCCAGTGGCGGAGATCTCGACCTTGATGGATTGACAGCCCGAATCAGAATAAAATTTTGTATGGTGCGCCAGATCATCTACCCATCGCCGGCAGGAAATGACCTGCATACCGCACTCGATATCGATGACGACTTGCCGACTGTTGACAAGGAACTGGCGCGGGGCGTTTTCGAGCCCTTTCCGGCACAGCCAGGAATCGTTGTGACGAACGAGGAGGTCAATGTCTTGCGCGATGCAGAGAGCATTTAGCTGCTGATGGGTGCCGGCAACCTCGTCGTCCTGGGACGAGCTGCGATAGAAGCACCGCTCTGACGTCAACCTGCTGAGCCCATGCCCGAGAAGCTGCCCTTCCTTCCATTTGCGTCGCCCGAGATCGGCGAAGACGAGATCGCCGAGGTCGTCGACACGCTGCGTTCCGGCTGGCTCACGACCGGGCCCAAGGCGAAACGCTTCGAAGACGACTTCAGCGCATTTCTCGGTGAGCCAGGGCTGCATTCGCTCGCCGTCAATTCCGCGACCGCCGGATTGCATCTCGCCCTCGAGGCGCTCGGCGTCGGGCCTGGCGACGAGGTCATCACGACGACGCACACCTTCACGGCGACGGCCGAGGTCGTGCGCTACCTCGGCGCCGACGTGAAGCTGGTCGACATCGATCCGAAGACGCTGTGCATCGATCCGAACGCCGTCGAGCACGCCGTCGGCCCGAAGACGCGCGCCATCATTCCCGTGCATTACGGCGGCCTCGCTGCCGACATGGCGGCGATCCTCGACATCGCCGGGCGCCACGGCCTCGGCGTCGTCGAAGACGCTGCGCATGCGCTGCCCGCCACGTCGAACGGAAAGCTGATCGGCACGCTCGGCTCCGACGCGACCGTCTTCAGCTTCTACGCCAACAAGACCATCACGACCGGCGAGGGCGGCATGGTCGTGACCCGCGACGCGAAGCTGGCCGCGCGGGTGCGCACGATGCGCCTGCACGGCATGAGCCGCGATGCGTTCGACCGCTTCACCGCGACAGTGCCGAGCTGGTACTACGAGATCGTCGCGCCGGGGTTCAAGTACAACCTGACGGACATCGCGGCGGCGATCGGCATCCATCAG
>DAIMIM010000098.1:0-1315 GCA_036722755.1 Caldimonas sp.
TCTAGCGCCGCGCTGATCGGCAACGTGCTCGTGGCAGTGGCCAAGTTCGTGGCGGCCTTCCTCTCGGGCTCCAGCGCCATGCTGACCGAGGCGATCCATTCGTCGACGGACACCATCAACCAGATCCTTCTCCTCGTCGGCAACAAGCGCAGCCGCGCGAGAGCGGATTCCAGCCACTCGTTCGGATACGGCATGGAGGTCTACTTCTGGACCTTCGTCGTCGCCGTCATCGTCCTCCTCGCCGGCGGCGTCGCCTCCATCTACGAAGGCGTCAGGGAGCTGGCCGCGCCCGGGCCGATCAGGGCACCCTTGGTGAGCTTCGGCGTGCTCGTCCTCTCGGCCGTCTTCGAAGGATCGTCACTTGCAGTCGGCTACCGCGAGTACAAACGGCGAGTCCGTGGACGGGTGCGTTCCGATCGGCCCGGCGGCATGTGGCGATTCATCAAGGCGTCGAAAGATCCGAACCTGTACGAAACCTTGCTCGAAGACTCGGCCGCTCTGATCGGCCTCGGCATCGCCGGGGTGGGCGTCCTGGCCAGCGTCTACCTGCACGCCCTCTGGGCCGACGGCGTGGCATCCATCGCCATCGGAATCTTGCTGGTCTCCAACTCGTTCGTCATCGCCGAAGCGACGCGCAGCCTCATCGCAGGCGAATCGGCGTCGGTGCCCGTGCTCAAGGACATTCGTCGCGCGCTGCAGACGGGAGGTCTGCGATTCGAGGCATCGGCAGTCAAGACGCTCCATCTCGGACCGAAGACGATTCTGGTCGCGCTGACGATCGCCAAGGACCACGGTAGCCTGGGCGCCGGGGCTCGGAGCGAGCTCGATGACATCACGAAGCGGCTCAAGTCGGTCGATGCGCGAATCGCCTTCGTCTATTTCAGATTCGACCAGGACCTTGCCTGAAGGTTGGCTCCGAGAGGCTCGGACTCGTCAAGAGCATTCGGAGTGCCCGCTCATTGGCGGGCTGGCTCGATGCGGATCACCGTCGGCGCGTTCTTCAGCATCTCGACGCGGAACTTCACCTTGTCGCCCGGCTTGATGTGGTCGAGCATCGTCTTGTCCGCCACGCCAAAACTCATCGTCATGGCCGGCATTTGCATGTTGACGATCTCGCCGTGTTTGAGGGTGACGACGCCTCCAGTTCTGTCGACGCTTTGAACGACGCCTTCGGTCAGGACCATCGAGCCCTTGACCGCCGATGCGGGCCCTTGCATCGGCATCTTCATGCTCGCATCCATCTGAGCCTGGGCGAGCGGCAAAGCGGCGAACACGGGAACCATGAGACAGAGGGCGAGCTTCATTGGCAACTCCT
>DAIMIM010000098.1:1415-9837 GCA_036722755.1 Caldimonas sp.
TGACGGCGCGGCGCCGCCGCAAGAGATACCAGGCCGCGGGGACCACCAGCATGCTCAGCAATGGCGCCGTGACCATGCCGCCGATCATGGGCGCCGCGATCCGGCTCATCACCTCGGAGCCGGTGCCGCTGCCCCACATGATCGGCAGCAAACCGGCCATGACGACGGCAACCGTCATGGCCTTGGGCCTGACCCGCAGCACCGCGCCCTCCCTGATGGCCGCGAGCAGCGTCGCATCGTCGTCCGGCTCGCCCGCCGCGAGGCGCCGGGCCAGGGCGTTCTTCAGGTAGACGAGCATCACGACGCCGAACTCCGCGGCGATTCCGGCGAGGGCAATGAAGCCCACCGCGGACGCGACCGACAGGGCGTGCCCGAGGCCCCAGACAAGCCAGAAGCCCCCCACCAGGGAGAACGGCACGGCCGCCATGACGAGGGCCGCATCGGCGAACGAACGAAAGAGGAGATAGAGCAGGACGAAGATGAGGGCCAACGTCACCGGCACGACCAGCTTCAACCGTTCGATCGCCCGCTCGAGGTATTCGAACTGCCCCGACCAGGACACGGCATAGCCGGGCGGCAACACGACGGACTTCGCGACCGCGGCCTGCATGTCGCTGACGACCGAGCGCAGATCGCGTCCGCGCACGTCGACATAGATCCAGCCGGAAAGGCGCGCGTTCTCGCTGCGCAGCATCGGCGGCCCTTCGTCGATGGTGAGCTTCGCCACGTCCTGCATCAGCAGTTGCGCACCCTTGTCGGTCACGAATGGCAGCTCGCGCAGGCGCTGCAGCGAATCCCGGATCTCGCGCGGGTAACGGACGTTGATCGGATAGCGCTCGCGGCCCTGGATCACCTCGCCGACGTTGTCGCCGCCGATGGCCGTCGAGACGACGGCCTGCACGTCGGCGACCGAGAGCCCGTAACGCGCCGCGGCCGCCCGGTCGACATCGATGTCGATGTAGCGGCCTCCGGTCAGCCGTTCCGCGAGCGCCGATGACACACCCGGGACGCCTTTCACCGCCGACTCGATCTGCGTCGTCAGCTGGTCGATGGTCGCCAGGTCCGCGCCGGCGACCTTGATGCCCACCGGGCTCTTGATGCCGGTGGCGAGCATGTCGATGCGGTTCCTGATCGGCGGCACCCAGATGTTGCTTAGCCCCGGCACCTTGACGGCGGCGTCGAGCTCGTCGATCAGCTTGTCCGGCGTCATGCCCGGCCGCCATTCGGAGCGAGGCTTGAACTGGATGGTCGTCTCGAACATCTCCATCGGCGCCGGATCGGTCGCCGTGTCGGCGCGCCCTGCCTTGCCGAAGACGCGGGCCACTTCCGGGACGGTCTTGATGAGTCGATCGGTCTGTTGCAGCAGCTGCGCCGCTTTCGAGGCCGAGAGCCCGGGCAGCGCCGACGGCATGTAGAGCAGGTCGCCTTCGTCGAGCGGCGGCATGAACTCGCCGCCGAGTTGCAGGATGGGAAACGCAGTCAGGACAAGAACCAGCGCGGCCAAGGCGAGCGTGGCCTTCGGAAAGCGGAGAACCATCTCCAGAGCCGGTCGATAGACGCCCATCAGGAAGCGGTTCAGCGGGTTCGACCTCTCGTGCGGGATGCGGCCCCGGATCAGGTAGCCCATCAACACCGGAACCAGCGTCACCGACAGCCCGGCAGCAGCGGCCATCGCATAGGTCTTGGTGAACGCCAGCGGCGAGAACAACCGGCCTTCCTGCGCTTCGAGCGTGAACACGGGAACGAAGGAGAGCGTGATCACGATGAGCGAGAAGAAGAGGGCGGGCCCCACTTCGACGGAAGCCTCGCTCACGAGCGTCCAGCGCTCGGCGCTGCCCGGTGCTCTGCCGTGCCGTGACTCGAACGCCTCGATGTGCTTGTGCACGTTCTCGACCATGACGATGGCCGCGTCGACCATCGCGCCGATGGCGATCGCGATGCCGCCCAGCGACATGATGTTGGCGTTGACGCCTTGCCAGTGCATCACCACGAAGGCCGCCAGAACGCCGATCGGCAAGGCGACGACGGCCACCAGCGCCGACCGCAAGTGGAACAGGAAGATCGCGCAGACCAGCGCGACGACGAGGAACTCCTCGATCAGCTTGGAGCGCAGGTTGTCGACCGCGCGATCGATCAAGAGCGAGCGATCGTAGGTCGGGACGATCTCGACGCCTGGCGGCAGACTCGATTTCAGCCCTTCGAGCTTGGCCTTGACCGCTTCGATGGTCGTACGGGCGTTCTTGCCCGAGCGCATGACGACGACACCGCCGGCCACTTCGCCCTGGCCGTCGAGCTCGGCGATGCCGCGGCGCTGCTCGGGGCCGATCTGCACCGTGGCGACATCGCGCAGCAACACCGGGGTCGCATTCGTCGACGACAAAGGGATGCCGCGGAAGTCGTCCAGCGAGCGCAGATAGCCGCGCGAGCGAACCATGTACTCCGCTTCGGCGAGCTCGACGACCGAACCTCCCGCAGCCGTGTTGGCTTTCTGCAGCGCCTCCATCACGGTCGCCTGCGTGATGCCGAGCGCCCGCATCCGGTCCGGGTCGAGCACCACCTGGTACTGGCGCACCATGCCGCCGATGCTGGCGACCTCGGCGACATCGGGAACGGTCTTCAGCTCGAACTTCAGGAACCAGTCGTTTAGCGCGCGCAACTGACCCAGATCCTGAGTCCCGCTGCGGTCCACCAGCGCGTACTCGTAGACCCAGCCGACGCCGGTCGCATCGGGGCCCAGCGAAGCGTTGGCGCCCGCCGGCAGGCGGCTCTGCACCTGATTCAGATATTCGACGACGCGCGACCGGGCCCAGTACGGGTCCGTCTTGTCGTCGAAGAGGACATACACGAAAGAGTCGCCGAAGAACGAATAGCCACGCACCGTCTTCGCCCCCGGGACGCTCAGCATCGTCGTCGTCAGCGGATACGTGACGAGGTCTTCGACGATCTGCGGCGCCTTGCCGGGGTAGGGCGTTCGAACGATGACCTGCGTGTCCGACAGGTCGGGCAGTGCGTCCAGCGGGGTCTTCGACACGGACCACACGCCAGCCGCGACCAGGAACGCCGTGCCGATGAGGACGAGGAAGCGGTTGAGCACCGACCACCGAATCAAGTCGGCGATCATTTGGCGGCCCCTGCGGGCAGCTTCGGTGCGACCGTCGCCATGCTGCCCAGCACGGAGCGAAGACGCGCCTCGGAGTCGATCAGGAATTGTCCGCTTGCGACGACCTGGTCGCCTTCGCTCAGGCCGCTGAGGATTTCTACGTCGTCGCCATAGTCCATGCCAAGCGTGACGTCTCGGGGCTCGAACGCGCCGTCGCTCTTGTGCAAGATCACGACGGCGCGCTTGCCGGTGCGGATGACGGATTCCGACGCGACGACGAGTCGCTCGCTTCGCGGGCCCGACACGGCGAGGCGCAGCAGCATCCCGGGCGTGAGCTTGCCGGCCTTGTTGTCGACCTCGAACCGCGCTTTCAGGGTTCGCGTCGTGCTGCTGACTTCCGGAATGATCTCCTTCAGCTCACCCTCGAAAGTTTGCGACGCATCCGCCTGCAGCGTCGCCTTGACCTTCAGCCCGGGGGTGAGCCGCGCGGCCTGCGCCTCTGGCACGTCCGCTACCGCCCAGACCGTCTCCAGGCCGGCGATGCGAAACAGCGTCATGCCCGGCGTGACCGCAGCGCCTTCGCGAACGCCCAGCTCGGCGATGACGCCGTTCGACGGCGACGCCAGCGTGAAGCGGGCCTGCGCGATGCCGCTGTCCTCGCTGCGACGGACCAGATCGTCGGGAATGGACAGCGCGCGCATGCGATCGCGCGCCGCAGCGATCAAGTCTGCAGGGGCGTGCGTTCTCTCGAGCGCGATGAGCTCGTTTTGCGGTCCGAGCCAGTCGGGCGCGAAGATCGTCGCCAGGGTTTCGCCCTTGCGCACGCGCTCCATGGGGGCTCGTACCGCGAGATGCTCGACGTAGCCGGCGACGCGCGTTTGCACGACGTTGTTGCGCCGCTCGTCGAACTGCACGGCGCCGACGGCGTCGAAGGAGGAGGACATGGTCGCGCGTCGTACGGTCGCATCGCGAATGCCGAGGTTCTGCTGAACGGTGGCGCTGACCTTGACGCCGCTCGAGGCGCCGGCGCCGGCGCCCGCATCGGCGTCGGCGTACACGGGAACCAGCTGCATGTCCATGAAGGGCGACTTGCCCGGCTTGTCGAAGCGCTGGCTCGGCACCATCGGATCGTGCCAATAGAGAACCTGGCGCGCCGCCGGTGCTGATGCACCGCTCGAGGCGCCGGCCACCGACATCGATGCGCGTCGCGAGTCCATGCGGCCGACCAGGAAGGCGCCGATTGCCACCAGCGCGAACGAGGTCACGAGGGTCAGTACATGGAGGCGTTTCATCGGGCGGCTCCAAGAGCCAGCGGCTTGAAGGTCAGCCGCGCCTCGGCCTTGGCCAGGTCGCGTTGCAGCGTCAGCAGTTTTCGCTGTGCATCGACTTCGGCGTGTCTCGCCTCGAACAGGGTCACGAGGCTCGTCTGGTTCGATCGATAGGCCGCCATCGCGACCGAGATCCGCTGGGTTGCCGGCGTCACGACTCCAACGCGGTAGCGCTCGATGCGCTCTTGCAGACGCCGTACGTCGCTGAGCAGGCCGCGATATTCGGCGGCCGCCGCGCGGGTCGCTTCGGACAGATCCGCCTCCGCCTTGTCGACCAGGGCGAGCTTGGCCGCGGTGTCCCGGTCCTGCCGCTCCCCGGGCGACAGCGGGATCGGAATGCTCACGCCGAACGTGACCATGTCCGAGTAGCCGGTCCGCTGACCGTACGACACCGCCCATGTCCAGTTCGGGCTGCGGTCCGTCGCGGTGACGGCGGCTTCCTCTCTTGCCACGGCGGCGTCCCGCTGCAAGGCGACGACGACCGGAGCTGCGTCCACGTAGTCCTGCTGGGTTGGCAGCGGTCTTTCGTTCGGGGGCGCCAGGTCATCGGCTTGCAGTCCCACCCAGCGTTCGAGCAGCACCATCGATGCGCTCCGTTGTTGCTCCACGTCGGCCGATTCGTCTTCAGCCGTGCCCCGGGCGCCTGCCAATACCAGCACGTCCTGGCCGCTTCCGTTCGACGACGCGAGCCGGCCGCGCGCCGCCTCGAGTTCTTCGTGGGCGTGATGCTCCATCAGCGTCGTCAGCTTGAGCGCTTCGCCCGCGTAGAACGCGTCGAGGTAGGCCAGCGCCGTTTGCAGGCGGGTATCGGCAATCGCTGTGAGGTTGAGGACGGCCTGTCGGTCGACGACTGCTTGTGCCGCGCTCTGGCGAACCGCTCGTTTCTCTGGCGAGACCCACTCCTGACTGAATCCGATGCGCTTCGTCGTCATCGAGTCGCGTGTCGTGCTGAAGCGGTCGGGCCCGGTGACGGGCAGGTTGTCGACGCCGACGTTCAGCGTCGGATCAGGAAGTTGGCCGGCAGCGCGCGCCGATTCGGCGGCGCTCTGCAGGCTGGCGCGGCCTGACCGTGCTGCTTCGGAGCGCTGCACGGCCCTGTCCAATGCCGTCTCGAGAGTGAAGGGCGCAGCGGCGGCGAGACAGGGCAGCAAAGCGGCAGCCGATGCGGCTGCGCGCAAGAAATGAGTTTGCATGGAAGCTCCGTGGACGAACGAGGCATGTGCCGGACAGCGGGCAAGCCGCTCCAGCGCCGGTCAGTCGACGGAGGTGTCAGACGCGAAGTCTGAGCGTGGACAGAAAGATCGGACCCGACGGAGGCCGGGCCTGCGCAGTCGATGCGAGCGGCATCGCGATCGCCCCGCGCACTTCGGGCGCCGCGGGGATCACCAGCACGTGGATGACGGCCGGCAACGACGGCGAGGCGGCCTGCGCCAGCTCGAACAATCGCGCCAGATCCACCGCGTGTTGGTGGCAGAGGTTCGGCTGTTCGGCATCCATGCCCTGGCAAGGCGTTCCAGCCGCCTTCATCTCCACCATGCTGGCCGAATCGGCCTCGGCGGGGCACACAAAGGCTGCCAGCGCCAGCTGTGAGAACAGCAGCGACAGGGCGACGAGGACGACCGTCTTGCAGCGGAGAAGTTTGCGGCGGGCGAACATGGCAGGTGAAGTGTAGCGAGCATTGCGGTTTGATCCCTGGCCTCGCGACGCCGACTTCGTGACCGGCATCGCATGCGTCTGATCTATGCTCGGCCGTCTCATGTCTGTGCGTCAAGTTGTCCCGGCTGTTGCGGCGGCGCTGCTCTTCGGGGCTAGCACACCTTTGGCAAAGCTGCTCGTCGCGGAGATGCCGCCGCCGCTTCTGGCGGGCCTGCTCTACCTCGGCAGCGGGATCGGCCTGGGCCTCTTGCTGTTGCTCCGCCGCGTGGCCGCGAGATTCGTGGGCGCCGGCGGCGCTGCCTACGGCATTCCTCGAGGCGACGTCCCGTGGCTGATCGGCGCCATTGCCACCGGCGGAGTTGCCGGGCCCTTGTTGTTGATGGCGGGTCTGGTGCTGACCGACGCCGCCCCGGCGGCCTTGCTGCTGAACGTCGAGGGCGTGCTGACCGTGCTCATCGCCTGGCTCGTGTTCAAGGAAAACATCGGCCGGCAAATCGCTCTCGGCATGCTGGCCATCGTCGCCGGCGGCGTGCTGCTGTCGTGGCAGCCCGGCGTCGCGGGCGTGTCCTGGGGCGCGCTGCTCATCGTCGGCGCGTGCCTGTGCTGGGCCGTCGACAACAACCTGACGCGCAAGGTGTCCGGCAACGACGCTATGTTCATCGCCTGCCTGAAGGGGCTGTGCGCCGGCGCCTGCAACACGGTCCTCGGCTTGATGCTGGTGCGTTCCTTGCCGCCGGCACGTGCGATCGAAGCCGCGTTGGGCATCGGCTTCGTCGGCTACGGCGTCAGTCTTGCCCTCTTCGTGGTGGCGCTGCGCTCATTGGGCACGGCACGAACCGGTGCCTACTTTTCGGTGGCGCCATTGTTCGGCGTGCTGATCGCATTCGCGATCTGGCCCCAAGTGCCGCTCTGGACCTTCTGGGTGGCGGCGGCCCTCATGGCCTTCGGCGTCTGGTCGCACTTGCGCGAGCGGCACGAACATGCCCATACGCATCGGCCCATGGCGCACCGGCATCTGCACGTGCACGACGCGCATCACCCGCACGATCACGATTTTCCATGGGACGGGACCGAGCCTCATGTGCATCCGCATCGGCATGAAGCCGTGACGCATCGGCACGCGCATTTCCCCGACATCCATCACCGGCACGAGCACTGACACCGGCACGAGCACGGACCTCGCGCCCGTAACGCGCCGACAGGCGCGACCCTCGTCCGAGCTGACCGGTCACGGCTCCGGTGTGTTCGGCTCCGGGTTGGAGAGTCGCTGGCCCATGATGAAGCTGGCCAGCAGCACGGCGAAGATGCCGGTGCCGAACCAGAACTCCTTGCCCCGTGCCCAGGCATCCGCGGCTGGAACGAGCAGTGTTGCCAGCACGAGAGCGGCGGTCAGCAGGCTGACGCCGGCCACGGCGAGCGCCATCACGCGGGAGGCCACTTGCGCGGTTCGGTCGCTGCGGCGGATGAGCCTGGAGATCCAGTAGCCGTTGGCGCCGTCGGTCAGCAGCATGCCGAAGGTGAACAGCAGTCCGAGCGCGAGGGCCGCGTGCCAGCCGCCGAATTGCGTGGCCGTCACTGCGAAGAGGGCCGCCTGGCTGAAAGTGTCGAACGACAACGCGAACAAGGTTCCCACGGCCATGACGGTCAACGGACTGCCGGCCCGCAACAGCCTGGCGAAGAGGCCGCTGCGCCAGCCTGTCAGATGCGTCAGCTCGCCATCGGGCGTTCGAAACACGGCAGCGATATTGACGCCGCCCAGCAGCACGAGAACGACGATCGAGATCCACGCGCCCGTGGCCTCGAGCCATCCCGGCGGGTGCCACGTCTCAGCGACCAGCGACACACCGAGCGCGACGCCGATGACGACGATGCCGTGCCCGATCGAGAACAGCACGCCGCAGAAGCGGGCCAGGCCCGGCCGAACCTTGTCGTTGTGATACGTCATGCCGTCGATGGCGGCGAGATGGTCGGCGTCGAAGCCGTGGCGCATGCCGAGGAGCAACACCACCAGGGCGACGCCGAGGAAATCGCCGGGAAGAGCGGTCGTGATCATGGCCTCACTCCTCGGCGATTCGGCTCAACTCGTGGCGCAGCCAGCCGTACCAGTCTTGGCGACCGCGCCCACAGCTTGCCGAGTGCGCGTCGCCAAGCCGATGCGGTCGTGTCGGGCATCGCGTTCGGGCCGCTCTTGCGCAGCCGCGCGCGCGCCTCGGCGGCGGTCAATCCGTTCGAGAGCTTGCCGGTCGAAGCCACACCGCCGAGCACAGGCAGATCAGGAAAGGTTCAGGTCACGGCTTGTCGAAGGCGTTCTTCGAGCCGCGACTCGAGCGCTTCGACG
>DAIMIM010000099.1:0-9831 GCA_036722755.1 Caldimonas sp.
GGCATCAAGCTGAGTGCCGTCAGCGTCATGGGCGATATGTATTTCGGTGCAGCACCGAGCGGCAGCAGCGCCCAGACCCGGGGCTTTCGCGCCACCAGTGGGCTCGTCAGTGGCGCGCGCGGCGCACTGTGGGGATCGCCCGCGTCGGCGCCGACGAGCGGCCTCTTCAGCATCGACCGCCGCCTGTTCGGGCAGTCGCCGGCATTCCTGTCGAGCGCGTCCGATCCGAGCGACACCAGCACGGTGCCGTATCTCGGGATCGGCTACAGCAGCCTCGCCGGAAGGGGCGGCTGGAGCTTCAGCGCCGATCTGGGCATGGTGTCGCTGACTCCCAGCGCCGCAGTGCGGCTCGGCCGTGTCTTCGGCGGCGGGCAGAACCTCGACGACGTGGTGCGCGACATGCGCCTGTCGCCCGTCTTGCAGCTCGGAGCGTCGTACTCCTTCTGAAGACCAGGCAAAGCGATTGCCGCTACAGTTGCCGGATCGACATTTCCAACGGTTCGGCACCATGAGCGACGTTCAACAGCGCATCGACGACCTCGTCAAGAACCATCGCGTGGTCCTGTTCATGAAGGGCACTGCGCAGTTTCCGATGTGCGGCTTTTCCGGACGCGCGATCCAGATCCTCAAGGCCTGCGGCGTCTCCGATCTGACGACCGTCAACGTCCTCGATGACGAGGACATCCGCCAGGGCATCAAGAGCTACTCGGACTGGCCGACGATCCCGCAGCTCTACGTCAACGGTGAATTCGTCGGCGGCTCGGACATCATGACCGAGATGTACCAGGCCGGCGAATTGCAGCCTGCGCTCGGCGTCGCTGCCTGAGCGCGAACGCACCGCGCATGGACGCGGCATCTCGCCCGCGTCGCGTCGTGGTCGGGATCACCGGCGCCACCGGAGCGGTCTACGGCTTGAAGCTGCTGGTGCGCCTGCGCGCTTCGGGATGCGAGACGCATCTCATCGCGACGCCCGCCGCCATCCTCAACGTCCATCACGAGCTGGGTCTCGACCGGCAACGCCTCGAAGCCCTGGCCGATGTCGCCTACAACCCGGCCGATATCGGCGCTGCGATCGCCAGCGGTTCGTTCACGACCGACGCGATGGTGGTCGCGCCCTGCTCGATGAAATCGCTCGCCGCGATCGCGCACGGCCTGTCCGACAACCTTCTCACGCGCGCCGCCGATGTCGCCTTGAAAGAGCGGCGCCGGTTGCTCCTGATGGTTCGCGAGACGCCGTTCAATCTCGCCCACTTGCGCAACATGACGGCCGTCACCGAGATGGGCGCGATCGTCTTTCCGCCGCTCCCGGCGTTCTATCACCGGCCGCAGACGATCGACGCGCTGGTCGAAGACAGCGTCGAACGCGTGCTCGCGCTGCTCGGCGTCGAATCGGCGACGCCCAAGGCCTGGCAGGGTCTCTAGTCGTTCACGCGTGGGGCGGCGTCCGCTTCGAGCATCAGCGTGGCGCGAGCTCCCAGGCTCGGCGCGCGCCGAAGACAGCGTTCGGATATTCGGGCCGGCCGCGGCTGCCGTTGTAGCGGCCGAGCGCGAGGAAGAGGTCGCCACGCTCGAGGTCGAGGTAGTGACGCAGGATGACGCAGCCGAAGCGCAGGTTCGTCTGCATGTGAAAGAGGCGGGCGACGTCGCCATCGCCGATCAGCCGGGCCCAGAACGGCATCACCTGCATGTAGCCGCGCGCCCCGGCAATGCTGATCGCATACTTGCGAAAGCCGCTCTCGACCTGGGTGAGGCCGAGCACGAGCGCCGGCTCGAGGCCGGCGCGCGTGCTCTCGTACCAGAGCGTCTCCAGGAACTCGACCCTCGTCGCCAGCTCGGTGGGCTGGCGTCGCAGCCTGTCGCTCATCGCAGCGAGCCAGCGCAGATGGACCAGCCGCTCGTCGATCGAGGCGAACGTCGGTTTCGGTGGGGCGCGATCGGCGATCGCCGACGACAGTGCGGAGCGCACCGCGTCGGCGAGTGGCTCCTCGACCTGCGCCCCGCCCCACGCCGCATCGGGCAGCAACAGGCCAGCCGCGCCGAGGCAAGTCGTGGCGACGAGCGCCCGCCGTTGGCTCCCCGTGCGGGAGAGCCCGCCGCTCATGCCGCGAGTCGGGCCCTGACGAAGCCGATGGCGTCGGCGAGCGGAACGACCGTCGCCTCGGCATCGCGCCGACCCTGGTATTCGAGATCGCCGTTCTTCAGGCCGCGCTCCGAGAGGACGATGCGATGCGGCACGCCGATCAACTCCCAGTCGGCGAACATCGCGCCGGGGCGCTCGCCGCGATCGTCGAGGATCGCATCGATACCGGCCGCGAGGAGTTGTGCGTGCAGAGCGTCGGCGGCGTCGTGTACGGCCGGAGAGCGGTCGTAGCCGATCGGGCAGACCACGACTGCAAACGGTGCGATCGCCGTCGGCCAGATCATGCCGCGATCGTCGTGGTTCTGTTCGACCGCGGCGCCGACGATGCGCGTGATGCCGATGCCGTAGCAACCCATCTCGAGCAGGCGCGGCTGCCCTTTCTCGTCGAGGAAGCTGGCCTTCATCGGCGCGCTGTATTTCGTGCCGAGGAAAAAGACATGGCCGACTTCGATGCCGCGCTGGATCGCCAGCACGCCCTTGCCGTCGGGCGACGGATCTCCGGCGACGACATTGCGAATGTCGGCGACGACATCGGGCTCGGGCAGATCGCGGCCCCAGTTGACGCCGGTGAAGTGGTGGCCACCCTGGTTCGCCCCGCAGACGAAATCGCTCATCGCGGCGACGGTGCGATCGGCAACGACTTTGACCTTCGAGCGGTCGAGGCCGATCGGCCCGAGATAGCCGGGCTCGCTGTCGAAGCCGGCCTGGATTTCGGCCGCCGTGGCAAAACGCCAGCCATCGCGAAGCGCGCCGATCTTGCTCGCCTTCACTTCGTTGAGCGAATGGTCGCCGCGCACGAGCAGCAGCCAGAGGGACGCCGCCTCGGGCTGGCTGGTCGCGATCGCGCTATCCGTTGGCGCCGCATCGAGCGCGAGCACCAGCGACTTGACCGTGCTCCGCAGCGGCAGCCCGAGGAAGGCGGCGACGGCGTCGCAGGTGCTCTTTCCAGGCGTCGGCGTGTTCACCAGCGCGCTCGCCGGGGCAGCGCGTGATGGAGCAGGCGCGAGCGCTTCGGCCAGCTCGACGTTGGCGGCATAGGGCGAATCGGGGCAATAGGCGATGGCGTCCTCGCCGGTCTCGGCGATCACCTGGAACTCGTGCGACCGGTCGCCGCCGATGGCGCCGGTGTCGGCCGCGACAGCGCGAAAGACCAGCCCCATGCGCTCGAAGATGCGCACGTAAGCGCCGTACATGCGCTGGTAGCTCAACTCGGCGGCAGCTGCGTCGCGATCGAACGAGTACGCATCCTTCATCGTGAACTCGCGCCCGCGCATCACGCCGAAACGGGGCCTGCGCTCATCGCGGAACTTGGTCTGGATGTGATAGAAATTCTTCGGCAGTTGCCGGTAGCTGCGCAGTTCCTGGCGGGCGATGTCGGTGATGACCTCCTCGCTGGTCGGCTGGATCACGAAGTCGCGGTCATGGCGGTCTTTCACGCGCATCAGTTCGGGCCCGTACTTCACGAAGCGTCCGCTTTCCTGCCAGAGCTCGGCCGGCTGCACGATCGGCATCAGCAGCTCGATCGCGCCGGCAGCGTTCATCTCCTCGCGCACGACCTGCTCGATCTTGCGGATCACGCGCAAGCCCATCGGCATGTAGCTGTAGATGCCTGTGGAAAGCCGCTTGATGAAGCCGGCGCGAAGCATGAGCCGGTGGCTCATGACCTCGGCATCGGCCGGGGCTTCCTTCTGCGTCGAAATGAAGAACTGGCTGGCTTTCATCGTCGCGGGATCGTCGTGTTCCGCGCCGTGTGCGGCCTGCGCGCCCGGCCCTGCGGCGCCGCTGACGCGCGCCCGGGGACGCGATGTTTGACTCGCGTCATGCCGGTGCAATAATCCGTCAACGCAAGAATCGAGGTTGATTATGCTCGACCGTGATGGGTTCAGACCCAACGTCGGCATCGTCCTGCTCAACACGAAGAATCAGGTGTTCTGGGGCAAGCGGATACGCACCCACTCCTGGCAATTCCCCCAAGGGGGCATCAACTACGGCGAGACGCCCGAGCAGGCGATGTTTCGCGAGCTCCACGAGGAAGTGGGCTTGACGCACGACCACGTGAGGATCGTGGCGCGCACGCGCGACTGGTTGCGCTACGAGGTGCCGATGCACTTCATCCGGCGTGATGCGCGCGGCCACTACCGCGGGCAAAAGCAGATCTGGTTCCTGCTGCAGCTGACCGGCCGCGACAGCGACATGAATCTGCGTGCGACCGACCACCCCGAGTTCGACGCCTGGCGCTGGAACGAGTACTGGATCCCCCTCGATGTCGTCATCGAATTCAAACGCGACGTCTACCAGATGGCGCTGACGGAGCTTGCCCGATTCCTGCCGCGCGGCGCGCAGCACAACCGCTATCTGCGTTCCGGGCTGCGGCCGCAACATCGGGAAGACGCTCCGGAGCGATCTCGCAAATACGAAGCCGAGTCGCATCCCTACGATGGCGAGATCGATGCGGCTGCGCCCGGGGCAGAGCCTGCCGATGGCTCCGACATCGGCCCGACCTTGGGCCAGGCATCGATGCCGAGCGTCGGCAAGGACTCGCCGGCCTGAGAGCACGCCTCACGACAACACGAAGTTGTCGCGATGGATCAGCTCCGGCTCGCCGATGAAGCCGAGCAGCTGTTCGAAATCGCTCGACGGATGCCGTGCGATGAGGCGCGCTTCGGCGCTGCCGTAGTTGCTGAGGCCACGCCCGATCTCCTTGCCACCCGCGGCTCGCACGGCGATCACATCGCCGCGATGGAAGTCGCCCTCGACGGCGACCACGCCGATCGGCAGCAGGCTCTTGCCGCCATCGCGCACCTTGTCGGCGGCGCCGTCGTCGACCGTCACGGCACCGCGCAGCTGCAGGTGATCGCTGATCCAGAGCTTGCGCGCAACCACCTTCGGCGTCGCGGCGACGAGCTCGGTCCCGATGCTCTCGCCCGCGGCCAGGCGCAGCAAGACGTCGGGCTCGCGTCCCGAAGCGATCACGGTGCAAGCGCCGCTGCGCGCGGCGCGCTTGGCGGCGAGGATCTTGGTCAGCATGCCGCCGCGGCCGAGCGCGCTGCCGGCGCCTCCCGCCATCCGTTCGAGCTCCGGATCGCCGGCCGTGCCGTGTCGGATGAGTCGCGCGGCCGGGTCCTTGCGCGGATCGCTCGAGAAGAGGCCGGCCTGATCGGTCAGGATGACGAAAAGGTCGGCATCGAGCAGATTGGCCACCAGCGCACCCAGCGTGTCGTTGTCGCCGAACCTGATCTCGTCGTTCACCACCGTGTCGTTCTCATTGACGACCGGTACGACGCCGAGACCAAGCAGGGTGACGAGCGTCGATCGCGCGTTGAGATAGCGTTCCCGGTCGGACAGGTCGGCGTGCGTGAGCAGGATCTGCGCGCTGCCGATCCCGTGCTCGCGCAATGCCGATTCGTACGCCTGCGCCAGTCCCATTTGCCCGACCGCCGCCGCGGCCTGCAGCTCGTGCAGCGCATGCGGTCGTGTCACCCAGCCGAGCCGCTTCATGCCTTCGGCGATGGCGCCGCTGGACACCATCACCAGCTTGCGCTGCTGACCCACCAGCGCGGCCATCTGCCGACACCAGCCGCCGATCGCGACGGGGTCGATGCCGCGGCCGTCGTTCGTCACGAGGCTCGACCCGACCTTGACGACGATGCGCCCGGCACCGCGCAGCTTCGCGCTCATCGCGTCAGACCGGCACGCGCCTCCGCCTGCTCGCCGCCGTCGTCGCGTTGCGTCGGATCGAACCGCGGGTCGGGCTCGATCGGCGCCGGCACGGCCAGTGCCGCCACATGCTCGTAGATGCTGCGGACCAGGGGCTCGCAGCCTTCGCGCGTCAACGCCGAGACGGCAAAGACCGGGCCCTTCCACTTCAGTCGCTTGACGAACGCGCGGATGCGCGCGTCGCGCTCCTCGGCGGGAATCATGTCGATCTTGTTGAGGACGATCCAGCGCGGCTTGGCAGCCAGGTCGGCGTCGTATTTCTCGAGCTCGCGCACGATGCTGCGGACCTGCGCGACCGGATCGACCTCATCGTCGAACGGAGCAAAGTCGACAAGGTGCAAGAGCAGGCGCGTGCGCTGCAGGTGGCGCAAAAAGAAATGGCCCAGCCCGGCGCCTTCGGAAGCGCCTTCGATCAGGCCGGGGATATCGGCGACGACGAAGCTCTTCTCCGGAGCGACCCGGACCACGCCGAGGTTGGGGTGCAGCGTCGTGAAAGGGTAGTCGGCGATCTTCGGCCGTGCGTTGGAAATGGCCGTGATCAGGGTCGACTTGCCGGCGTTCGGCATGCCGAGAAGGCCGACATCGGCCAGCACGCGGAGCTCGAGCTTGAGCTTTCTCTGTTCGCCTGGCCAGCCTGGCGTCTTTTGCCGCGGCGCCCGGTTGGTGCTGCTCTTGAAGTGCAGATTGCCGAAACCGCCGTCGCCGCCCTTGAGGATCAGCACATTCACGCCGGGCTCGAGCAACTCGGCGACGCGCTCGCCCGTCTCCGCGTCGGAGATGATCGTGCCGACCGGCATGCGCAGGACGATGTCTTCGGCGGCGGCGCCGTACTGGTCGGAGCCACGGCCGTTTTCGCCGCGCCGGGCCTCGTGCCGGCGCGCATAGCGAAAATCGATCAGGGTATTGAGATTGACGTCGGCGGCTGCGTAGACGCTGCCGCCGCGACCGCCGTCGCCGCCGTTGGGCCCACCGAAAGGAATGAACTTCTCGCGGCGAAAGCTCATGCAGCCGTTGCCGCCGTCGCCGGCGACGACGTCGATAGTCGCTTCGTCGATGAATCTCATGGCCTCGGGTCGGTTCCTCGCGAGGGATGGCGATCGCCACGGCGCGGGCGCGCGATCGACCACACGCCGAGTGCGATCAAGAGGACCGGCCACCACTGCTGCATCCAGCCCCAGTGCAGGTAGCCAAAGTTGTTCGCCAACAGCACAGCGCCGACGATGACGAGGATGATGCCGCTCCGACTCATGCGAACCTCACTCGGTCGATTGCCACAGGCAATGGTAGATCACCGCCGAAAAGAAAAAGCCCCGGCGCGCGGGGCTTTGTCGGCGAGAACGCTGCCCTGTCTCAGGCCGGCGTGACCTTGACAGTCTGCCGGCTGCGCGGACCCTTGACCGCGTAGCTGACCTGGCCGTCGATGAGCGCGAACAAGGTGTGATCGCGGCCGACGCCGACATTCGGGCCGGCGTGGACCTTGGTGCCGCGCTGGCGGACGATGATCGAACCGGCAGGAATGATCTGCCCGCCGAACACCTTGACGCCGAGCATCTTCGGCTGCGAATCGCGGCCGTTGCGCGTCGAGCCGCCGCCCTTTTTCTGTGCCATGGGGAACTCCTGGAATCGCTGCGCCCGATCAGGCGGCGTTGACCGCGCTGATGCGGATCTCGGTGAAGGCCTGGCGATGCCCCTGGCGCTTCTGGTAGTGCTTGCGCTTGTGCATCTTGAAGATGCGGACCTTGTCGTGCCGGCCGTGCGAGACGACGCTGGCCAGAACGGTCGCGCCGGCGACGAGCGGGGCGCCCGTCACGAGGTCGGCGCCGGTGCCGATGGCGAGCACCTGGTCGAGCGTCACGTCGGCGCCGACGTCCGCTACCAGGCGTTCAACCTTGAGCGTTTCGCCTGCGACGACCTTGTACTGTTTACCGCCGGTTTTGATGACCGCGTACATGGTGAATCCTTAGCTGGCGTGGGAGCTGAGCTCACCACCGGGAAAAGCCTGTGACTATAGCATGCCGCGCGCGCGTCCGGAGACCTGTGTGCGCCCTCGGCGCGATGCGATGGCGTGCGGCGCGATGAAAGGCTTCTCCTCTGGCGACTCAGCCACGGAATCGAGGCGTTTCTATAATCGTCCGCTCACCTGAACACACCGTGTCCGCATCGCTTTCGCCGCCCGCCCCGCCGCTCATCGGTGCGACTGCGCTCATGGCCGACGAGATGCTGCAGGTCGATGCGGTGATCCGCCTTCGGCTTGCATCGGACGTCGCCCTGATCGACCAGATCGCCAACTACATCATCAGCGCCGGCGGCAAGCGGATCCGGCCGATGCTGGTCCTGCTGTTCGCCCGGGCGTTGGGATTCACCGGGCGAGAGCGTTTCGAGTTGGCCGCGACGGTCGAGTTCATTCACACCGCGACGCTGCTGCACGACGACGTCGTGGACGAGTCAGCCCTGCGCCGTGGGCGTCGCACGGCGAATGCGTTGTTCGGCAACGCCGCCAGCGTCCTCGTCGGCGACTTCGTCTATTCGCGGGCATTCCAGATGATGGTCGCCGTCGACCGCCTGCGCGTCCTCGAAGTGCTCGCCGACGCGACCAACGTCATCGCCGAGGGCGAGGTGTTGCAGCTGATGAACATGCACGATCCGAACGTCACCGTGCAGGACTATCTTCGCGTCATCCGCTTCAAGACCGCCAAGCTGTTCGAGGCAAGCGCCAGACTCGGTGCCGTGCTCGCCGAAGCCGATGCCGAGACCGAGGAGGCATGCGCCGCTTACGGCCGCTCGCTCGGCACCGCCTTCCAGCTCATCGACGACTTGCTCGACTACGAAGGCGCGACAGAGCAGCTCGGCAAGAACGTCGGCGACGACCTGCGAGAAGGCAAACCGACGCTGCCCCTTCTGATTGCGATGGAGCGCGGCACTGCCGATCAACGGGTCCTGCTGCGGTCGGCGATCGTCCAAGGCGAGGTGGCGCGCCTGGCCGATATCGTCGAGATCGTTCGCGAAACCGGTGCGCTGGCAGCGACGCGCGATGCGGCGCGCGCAGAGGCGGACAAGGCCTGCACGATGCTCGAGCGTCTACCGGACACGCCGCACCGACGTGCTCTGCTAGACTTGTCGGTTCGTTCGGTCGAGCGGTCGTTTTGACGCTCAGGATTCGATCGGCAAGGCGCAAGCGCCATCGCGACCTCGGCTGAGACAGCCGCCAGCGCGGGTGCTGAAGCCGCAGACATCGGGGTGTAGCTTAGCCTGGTAGAGCGCTACGTTCGGGACGTAGAGGCCGGAGGTTCGAATCCTCTCACCCCGACCATTCCTGCGAACCCTTCGGCGCCCGTTTTTCCCGGCGTGAATTGTTGGCGTGCGCCCCTGGCCCGCGCCGTTTACAGCCCCGGGTGAATCGGCGATGATCATCCGTTCTCCATGGATTGAACGAGCACCATCAGGTTGGATACCCTCGCCGAAGCTCCGCATTCAGCTCTTTCCGGCGTCGCCCGGGTGCTTGTTCACGCGGGCAAGCTCAACGCCAAGGCTGCCGAAGAGCTCGTACGCAGCTCGCGTGAGAAGCGGACCAGCTTTGTCGCCTCGGTGATCGCGGCCGGCGCCGTGTCGCCGTCCGACCTCGCCCATACGCTGGCCGGCGCGCTGGCCTTGCCGCTTCTCGACCTGTCCGCGATCGACGCGCTGAAGCTGCCGAAGAACATCATCGACGGCAAGCTGGCGTCGCAGTATCAGGTCGTCGTGCTCGGCAAGCGCGGCAACCGCATCTTCATCGGCGCCGCCGACCCGACCGATCAGGAAGCAGCCGAGCGGATCAAGTTCGCGACGCAGCTTGCGCCCGAATGGATCATCGTCGAGCACGACAAGCTCGCGAAGGTGCTCGAAGCGACCGGGACGAGCACATCGGAGTCGATGGAGCAGTTGTCCTCGGGCGACTTCGAGTTCGACGTCACCGACGACGTCACCACCAAGCCCGA
>DAIMIM010000100.1:0-9794 GCA_036722755.1 Caldimonas sp.
CTTCCTGGTGTTGACCATCGTCGCGGAGCGCCTGGAAATGACGCGGCTGATGCGCCGTCATCCGGCGGCCCGGCCCTCTCTGCATGCGGCCGTGCTCGCGCTGCTCGCGGGCGCCGCCCTGTCGGCTGCCACGCCGCTCCCGGGCGGCGTCATCTACGGCGTGGCGCTCGCCGCGCTGGCCGCATGGCTCGGTGCATTCGACATCTCGCGTCGCACCGTCCGGGCGCATGGACTGAGTCGCTACATGGCGGCATGCCTTCTCGGCGGCTACGTGTGGCTGGGTGTTGCCGGTGTGGCGTGGGCGGGCATGTCGATCGGTCTGCCCGCACGCGACGTGGCCTTGCACGCCCTGGGGCTCGGCTTCATCGTCAGCATGGTGATGGGCCACGCGCCCGTCATCCTGCCTGCGGTGGCGCGCATCAAGCTCCACTTCAGTCTCTGGTTCTATGTTCCGCTGGCGCTCCTGCATGCATCGTTGATGCTTCGGCTCGGCGTTGGCTTTGCCAGCCCGCAACTGCGCGCCAGCGGCGCCGTTCTCAACGCCGTGGCGCTGGCGCTCTTCGCCGCCACCGTGGTGGGCTCGGCCATCGCATCGCGCGCACGGCGCGGCGCGCCCCTTCCAACCGAGACCATCTGATGGCGAATTCCATTTGAGCCGGCCTCGTCTGGACGGCAACCCGCGCTGATCCCGTTGGACTACGTCACCGTCAAGGCGATTCACGAGACCGCTGCCGGGCTGTCTTTCACCGGCTTCTTTGCGCGGGGGCTCGGCTCGCTCGCGGGCGCCGCATGGGTGCGCAGCCGCGCTGCCAAGACGTGGCCGCATGTCGTCGACTCGGTGCTGCTGCTGTCCGCGCTCGCGCTCGTGTGGATGCTCAGGCTCGACCCGATGTCGGCGCCGTGGCTGATGGCCAAGATCGGCGGCCTCGTCGTCTACATTGCCTTGGGGCTGGTCGCCTTGCGGCCCGGGCTGTCGGTGCCGGTCCGCATGGCAGCATGGCTTGCTGCGCTCGCGACCTTCGCCTACATCGTCTCGGTGGCGATCACCAAAAGCCCGGCGGGTTTCTTCGATTCTTGATGGAGCGCAAGTCCCTCGACAGCCATTGCGGCGATCCTTGCAAAATGGACAAGCCTTCGCATTTCGAGCAACTGCTGCAAGCGGCTGCGGCCGAGCCTGAGCCGCAACGGCTGCTTTTCGTCTTCGCGGCAGCCGAGTTGCCGGAAGACGCGACGCCAGCGCAACGCCAGCGCTTTGCTGCGGGCGGCGGCGGCACGCTGGAGCCGGTGATCTGCGTCGACAAGGGGCTCGACGAGCTGGCGGGCTTCGACGAGCTCGTCGCTGAATCGCGCCAAGCGGGGCCGCCGTGGCACGTGGTCTTCGCGGCCGGCCTCTCGGGGCGCAACGGCCAGCCGCCGAGTACCGGGCAGGTGGAGCAGGCGCTGCAGAAGATGGTCGAGCGCGTGCGCGGCGGAATGATCGAGAGCTTGCTTGCGCTCGACTCGTCGGGCGAGGCCTTGCACTTCGTCTGACGCGTCGCGCGCTTGACCTGCAGCAAGACCGGCACGCTCTCGAGGTGCGAAGCTGCGGGCTTCAACAGGGGCTCGCATGAGACACGCCACCACGAAAATCATTCTCGACGAGCACGCCGCCCTTTCGGCCATGCTGCGTTCCATCCTGCTGCTTCTGGCGCAGCATCGACGGCAAGGCACGCTGCCCGACTTCGCAGTCTTGCGGGCGATGCTCTTCTACGTCGACGAGTTTCCCGAGAAGCGCCACCACCGCAAGGAGTCCGAGCTGCTGTTTCCCAAGCTGCGCGCGCGCACGCCCCTGTCGCGCGACCTGCTCGACCACCTGGACGAGGATCACGCACGCGGCGAACGAAACATCCGCGACCTCGAACACGTTCTGCTCGGTTTCGAGATGATGGGCGAGCCGCGTCGCGAGGCGTTCGAACGGGCGGCCGAAGGCTATGTGAACTTCTACCACGCGCACATGGCGATGGAAGAAGAGCAGATCCTGCCGCTGGCCGAACGCGTGTTGACCGTCGACGATTGGGCCGATCTCGACGAGGCGTTCGGCGCCAACCGCGATCCCCTGACGGGGCACGAGCCCGAGGCGGACTATCGCGCCCTCTTCACTCGCATCGTCGGCATAGTGCCGGCGCCGATTGGGCTGGGTGCCGCAAGCCGATGACGCCGCTCGGGCCCTTGCGACGGTACGTCATGCACGGGCCGGGCGGCGCGCCCGATGCCGCGAGCTGAACTGCGGCTCGCCACCGTCTCGGCGAGAGGAATCTCTCGCCGAGACCACGATCAGAACGAGTACTTCATTCCAACGCTGACGCCTTGCAGATGGCCGCCTGCCCAGCAGTGCGGACCATTGCCGTTGGGATCGAATCCCGACGTGTCGGGGTTCGACGCATCGTGGCAATCGGTGGTGACCGAACGCCCTCCCGCACCCAGGTCGTAGTGGGCGGCCGTGTGATTCAGGGTCGCCGCATAGTCGGCGTAGAAGCCGAATTGCTTGTCCACCTGGTGCTTCCACGCCAGGGTGAAGAGGTTGGCGGAATTGTCCGGATCAGCGCCGCCCGGCGTGTTGTGCTGGCCCGGGTCGCCGGGTGACTTGTTGGCATGGGCCCAGCCGAAGTGCAGGCTGTCGCTCGGCGCCAGCTGCTGGCTGATCGCCAGCCAGTAGCCGGATCGGCTCCGCTCGTTTTGCGCCGAAAGCGCGTCCGGCACACGACGCGTCATCTTCTCGTAGATCGCGTTCACCGTGGTGCCCGTGGGCAGCCTGTACTGGGCCCCGACCTTGGCCGCACTTTCATCGGCCACATCGGTCGGATCGAACGCGCCCAGGTCGCTGGTCCGGTTGACGGAACGATGCAGCTCGTACGCACCGATCGCGTAGAGGCCGCCGATACGGTACGTGGCGCTCACGCTGTAGGCGCTGCCGTAGGCACCGTCGTTGCAGGCCACCGGAAGGCCGCCGCTTCCCGGCACGTTGCCTCCCGCGCAGTCGGCTTCTCCCGATGACAGATTGCTGCTGTCGGAGGCGCGATTCTGGCCGGGCGCGAACAGCGCGTTGATGTGGAATCCGCTCAAGCTCGGCGATTCGTACCAGATTGCGTGATCGAGACGGGTCCCGAATTCGACCCGGTTGTCGCCGCCCGAATTTCCCATGATCACCGAATAGTCGCCCCACATTCCAGAGAAGGGATTCATCGAGGAGGTCGCCGTCTTGTAGGGCGCATCGGTCTTTCCGATCTTCACTGCACCCCACGCCGGCGCGGCCAATCCGATGTAGCTGTTGCGAGACGTCAGCCCACCCTTGACGACATCGCTCGTGTTGCTATTGCTCGCGCTCGACCCCGACGCAGCCGACACGTCGATCTGCGTTTCGAGTTGATAGACGAACCGGGCCGGGAAATTGCCGAGCGACTGAAAGCCTCTCACGCCGACATAGGACAAGTTGGTTGAAATGTCGGCAAGCCAGCCGGTCCTGCCGACCGGGCCCGTCTGAGACTCCCCGGTCGTCATGCCGCCGATTCCCTTGGTGGCGCTGTCGATCGAGAGATCCAGGTTTCCGTAGATCGAGAGCTCTCCTCCCCGGGTGAAGAAGGTCACGCCGTCGCCCTTCTTGCGCTCGAACCATTCATGGTCGCCGGAGGCGGCCGGCACCCCGGCAGTCGCTGCTGCGGGAGCGGGCGCCGGCGCGCTCTGCTGCTTGGCCACCTTGTCGAGCTGAGACCGGAGCATGTCGATCTGCTCCTGAAGCAGATCGATCTTCTGCTTCAGCTCCTGGTTTCCCGCTTGCGCGCTGGCCGGGCCGTTCATGCCGACGCAACCCGCGCCGAGGACCATGGCGCCCGCGAACGTTCTCAGCTGAAATCTCATTTTGTCTCCCGTGTGTTTTGTTGGCGATCGCTGGCAGCTCATGAGCAGGCCCCATTCCACACTTGCCCATTTGCAACCGCGGGGGCCGACTTTGGGCCGCGTCTTTCTCCGGACTCTTGACCCAAGTCAACTTACCCAAACTGCGTGGCAATCGTTATCCCTATGGGCGACGCGGAGCCGCTTCATTCATGACCGGAATTGGCCGAAGCAACCTGGAACTAATATGTGAATGAACCGTTGATGAACCGTGAATTCATGGAGGCTTAAATACAGCCGGAGATCGAAAGTCGTGCGGAGAGCCGGCGTTGTCCTACCCGTTCTGACCAGAGCTGCGCCTAGATTGTCAACACCCTTTCCGCTCATCGCCGCCGTGCAGACTGAATCCAAGATCGACCGATCGACGGCGCCGAGCGTGCAAGCACGTGTCGCGGCGCCGCGCGTTGCAAGAACATGGACCGAGCGCGAGCGGATGCTGTCCATCTGGATGCACGGCGCATCCAGGCGCCGATGGGTGGTACCGGTGCTGGCGCCGGTCAGCCGCATCGGCGACGGATGGATCTGGTACCTGATCGTCGTCTGCCTGCCGTGGGCGGGCGGTGCGCACGGCGAGGCAGCGGCGGTGCGAATGTTCTGCGTCGGGGCGGTGAACATCGTCCTGTACAAGATCATCAAGGGCTGGATCGCCCGACCGCGCCCGTGTCACGCGTGCAGCGGCATCCGGGAGTGCGTCCGCACCCTCGACGAGTTCAGCTTCCCGAGCGGCCACACCTTGCATTCGGTGGCCTGCAGCGTCGTGCTCACCGCCTACTACCCTGCGGCTGCCTTCTTCGTCTGGCCGCTGACCATCGTGATCGGAGTTTCGCGCGTGGTCCTCGGGCTGCACTACCCAAGCGACGTGCTCGTCGGCGCCGTCCTCGGCGCGACGACCGCGCTGGTCAGCTTCAATCTCCTGTAGACAGGAAACGCCTCTGCCTGCCTTGGTCGAGAAGTGCTAGAAAGCGCCTTGGTCATTGGACGTGCGATCCGGTGCCCCGGAGATCCGTTCATTGAAAGCTGGCATCGCCATCCTGGTCTTGTGTACCGCCGCATCGGCATTCGGGCGCGGTGTCATCCGGCCCACCTCGCCCGAGCTTTTGGAGTCGTCACAGAGTGAAGCCGTGGACCAGCCCGCGCCCCCTCTGGGCTGGCGGGCGACGCAGATCAACCGCTGCGTCGACGCCAAGGGCAGGGTGACGCTGCAAGACCTGCCGTGCGCACCGGTCGTGTCTCGCGCCGCCAGCATTCCCGCGGCGGCAACGGAGATCGCCGATCTCGCCACGCTGGAGCATCGGCCCTTGCCCGGCGCGACGCAGCGCAATGCTCGCGAGCAGGACGAGAACAGCTTCAGCAAGGGGCTGATCCAGGGCACGTGGCGACTGGGCCTGTTTCTTCTCCTTTGCTACGGTATCTACCGCCTTGTCCGCTTCGTGCGCGACGCTCTGCGCCACAAGCGCCTCCAGGCAGAGATCGCGACCGAAAGCATGCGCTACGCCAGATCGACCCGACCGACCCAACACTACTGACGCCACCTGCCCATCAGATGACGATTCCAGCCAATGCGCACGGCGTGTATCCGATCGCGCCGACGCCCTTTTTCGACGACGGCGCCATCGATTTCGAATCCGTCGATCGACTCGCCGACTTCTATCTCGCATGCGGCGCGACCGGCATCACGGTGCTGGGCCAGCTCGGCGAGGCGCCGAAGCTCGAGCACGGCGAGAGCGTGGAGGTCGCTGCGCGCATGATCCGGCGAGCCGGTGCGCTGCCCGTGATCGTCGGCGTCTCGGCTCCCGGCTTCGCGGCGATGCGCGCGTTGACGCGCGAGGTGATGGACCAAGGCGCCGCCGGCGTGATGATCGCGCCTCCCAACACGCTGCGCACCGACGATCAGATCGTCGGCTACTACCGGCAGGCGGTCGATGCGATCGGCGCGGGCGTGCCGTTCGTCGTGCAGGACTACCCGCTGACGTTCAAGGTTCAGATGACGCCTGGCGTGATCCGCCGCATCGTCACCGAGCTGGCGTCGTGCGCGATGCTCAAGCACGAGGACTGGCCGGGCCTGGAAAAGATCAGCGCCCTGCGCGCCTGGGAGCGCGACGGCTCGATGCGGCACATCCCGATCCTGTGCGGCAACAACGGCCTCTTTCTCGACTACGAGATGGAGCGTGGCGCCGACGGCGCCAACACCGGCTACGCGTTTCCCGACATGCTGTGCGACGTCGTTCGTCTCTCCGCCGCAGGCCGCCGCGAGGAGGCGCACGATCTCTTCGACGCGCATCTGCCGCTGCTGCGCTACGAGCAGCAGCCCGGCGTCGGCCTGACCGTGCGCAAATATCTGTTGCAGCGGCGCGGGCTGTTGCGCTCGGCGGCGTTGCGTGCCCCGTCGGCGCCGCTCACGAAGGCGGCGCGCGGCGAGGTCGAGCACCTGCTGAAGCGGCTGGCGCGGCACGATCCGCGCGCGGCGCTGCCAGGCTTGGTCGGCTGACTTGGTCGGATGAAGACATGCGACCGAGTGCGCGCCGCCACGACCGGCTCGTTCTGACCTGCGAGCACGCCGGCAATGTTGTGCCCGCCACCTACCGGCATCTCTTCGCCGGCCATGAGCATCTGCTGCCGACGCACCGAGGCTGGGACCCCGGCGCGCTGCTCCTGGCGCGCGAGATGGCGGCGCGATTTTCGGCGCCGCTCTATTTCGATGAAACGACACGCCTGCTGGTCGACCTCAATCGCTCGGTGGGCACGCCCAGCCTGCATTCGGAAGCGACGCAACATCTCTCGCCGCAGCAACGGCGCCAGATCCTCGACCGTCACTACCACCCGCACAGGCGCAGCGTCGACGACGCCATCGCCGCGGCGCTCAGGACGGGCGATCGCGTCGTCCACATCGCCTCGCACAGCTTCACGCCGGAGCTGAATGGCCATGTCCGCACCGCCGACATCGGCCTGCTCTACGACCCGGGACGGCCTGGCGAAGTCGCCTTCTGCACGGCCTGGCTCGAGGCGCTGCACAAGGCCGATCCGTCGCTCAGGCTGCGTCGCAACTATCCCTACCTGGGCAAGAGCGACGGTGTCGCGCAGTCACTGCGCCGCCAACACGCGGCGGGCGTCTACGTCGGCATCGAGCTCGAGGTGAACCAGCGCTACGTCGAGGCCGGCGGAGCGACCTGGCGAACGCTGCGCAAGACGCTCGTCGAAACGCTCGGCGAGGCGCTTCAGCTACGCGGCGGCACCGGGCCCGACGGCGGGTAGGCGGGCACCGGCTGCGGCGCCGGATAGGCGTCGGGCGCCGGCTGATAGGCCTGCGGCGAGCGCGTCACGCGGGCGCGGCCACCGGTCATGACGAGAACGACCGGCTCGCCGACGGCCCAGTTGTCGTTGCCGAGGCCCTGGATCACCGAGCGGCGCTCGCCATTGCGCAGCTGCACCAGGATCTCGACCGCCTTTTCCTGCGTGGTCCCGCGTTCGACGGCGTTGCCGACGACGCCGCCGACGACGGCGCCGATGACGGTTCCGACGACCGAGCCGCCACCGCCGCCGACGTTCGACCCGGCGACACCGCCAGCGATCGCGCCGGCGCCGGCGCCGATGCCGCTCTGGCTGCCGTCGATGACCACGGGGCGCACCGAGAGCACCGTCGCGTCGTAGACCTGCGACATGCGTTGCGCGCCGTAGCGGGGAACGACGTCGGGGTTAGAGGTGGCGCAGCCGGCGAGCGCGGCGACGGCCAGCGCGGTCAGAAGGTGTTTCATCGTCGTTCTCCTGTCAGGTGCACACGCAACGCGGTGCCATCCTGGCAGTTGACCACAAGCCCCACGCCGCTGCCATGACCGCACGGAAAGCCCGCGCAAAGAACTGTGAAGCGCTGCTCAGCCGTGCAACCGGCTGTTTCGAGGCACGCTGGCGAGCAGGAATTCCATCTGGTCGGCGAGGATGCGGCGGCCGCGCAGGATCATGTCCTCGTGCAGGCTGGGCACATACGGCATGTAATGCAGCGACATGCGGGCTTCTTCGGGCATGCGGTTGCCCTTGTGGCCATTGCACGGGCGGCAGGCGGTGATGCAGTTCATCCAGCTGTCGGCGCCGCCGCGCGATGTGGGCACGATGTGCTCGCGGGTCAGGTCGTCGAGCGAGAACTGGCCGGCGCAGTAGGCGCACACCTGCCGGTCCCGCACGAAGAGCTTGGGGTTGCTGAGCGCCGGCGTGCGCCGCCAGGCGCGGCTCGGCACGGCGCCGCGCACGGCGATGATCGGATGCACCTCGATGCGCGACTGCAGGCCGGTGCGCCGCTGCACGCCGCCGCGCAGTACATGGAAGGCGTCGCCCAGCGTCCAGGCGACGCCGTCGCTGGCGTAGAGCACAGCCGCTTCCCTGGCCGAAATCCAGGACTGCGGCCGGCCGGACATGTCGAGCTGGAGGACTTCCATCACCCTCGAAGCGTAATGCATGTCCGGCTCGTCGCTCAAGACGACCGCGACCGGCGCGCCGGCGGCGATGCGCCGACGCTACGCAGGATAGAGGCCGCGCCGGCGCGCCATGAGCCGCGTCAGGCCGAGCAGGGCGCCGATGTTCGGCGTGGCGACGCCGACGCGGGCACCGATTTCGTGGACCGCGGTGACGAGCGCGTCGAGCTCGAGCGGCCGGCCGGCGAGCGAATCCTGCAGCATCGAGGTCTTGAAGTTGCCGAGCTTGCGCGCGACCTGCATCCGCTCGTCGCCCGACTGCGTGATGGGGCAGCCGATCCGCTCGCCGATGGCGGCCGCTTCGCCCATCGTTCGCATGATGAAGGCGTGCAGCAGCGGATCGTCGAGGATGGCGTCGCTCAGCGAACCGGTCAGCGCCGACACCGGATTCATGGTCATGTTGCCCCAGAGCTTGTACCAGGCGTCGCGTCGCACGTCGTCGCTCGCTTCGGCCTCGAAGCCGGACTCGGCCAGCGCCGCGCAGACCGCGCGGACGCGCTCCGACACGCCGCCGCGCGGCTCGCCGACGATCAGGCGATTGCCGAAGGCGTGATGGACCACGCCCGGTTCCGGGCACGAGCTCGCGAAGTGAACGACGCAGCCGAGCACGCGGGCCAGCGGCAACGCGGCGAGCAGCCGGCCGCCCGGATCGACGCTTTCGAGCGGCCGCTCCCAAGGCGCCGACGCCGGCATGAACCACCACGGCACGCCGTTCATGGCCGGCAGGAGGAGCGTCGACACGCCGAGCAGGTGAGCGATCTGCGGCGCCGCGGCGCCGAGCGCGGGCGCCTTCAGGGCGATGACCACGAGATCCTGTGCGCCGAGCGTGCGCGCGTCGTCGCTGACGTTGAGGTGGGCCACCGTGCGGCCCGCATTCGACTCGACCACCAGCCCGTCATCGCGAACGCGCGCGAGCGTCGCGCCCCTGGCAAGCGCCGACACGTCGTGACCCGCCTGCGCCATCCGGGCCGCGATCAGCCCGCCGACGGCGCCCAGACCCACGACGGCGACTTTCATGCGGCGACCAGCGACGCGACAAAGTGGTCGTTCAAGAACAAATCTCCTGCGCGACGATCGCGCGACGTCGACTTTTTCTGCAAAATAGCACGATCGTTCGTTTTTGCGCCGCTGCCAGCCGTTCGGCGCTTCCCGACTTGAATTCTCTCGCCAACGCGTTCTCCGATGCCGCGCCAGCCGAAGGCAACGCGTCGCCCAAGGCCCTGATGAAGGGCCGGCAGACGCGCGCCGCGATCGTCGACGCGGCGCTCGCACTCGCATCGCAGATCGGCCTGGAGGGCCTGTCGATCGGCGCGCTGGCCGAGGCGACGGGCATGAGCAAGTCGGGTGTCTTCGCGCATTTCGGCTCGCGCGAGGAACTGCAGATATCGGTCGTTCGTGAAT
>DAIMIM010000101.1:0-9728 GCA_036722755.1 Caldimonas sp.
ATTGGTCTTGTCGTCATCATCTTATTCATCGCCGGATACTTTGGCCTGCGCTGACACGTCGGGGACTGATGCAAGACGACACCGGGAGCGCAGTTGCCCTGGAAGTTGCTGGGCGTGCACTCGGCACGCCTGGAGATGGCCGGCCGGAGTCTGCCGGTCGAGGAATCGCTGGGCCTGAACTGCGCTTGGTACGCTGACATTTTGCTCACCCTCACGGCCGCGGCGTCGATCAGCGACCTGAGCGCGGGTGGGTGTTCGTCAATGCGAGTCCGGCGGGTGTGGGTCTGGGCCTCTTTGCGCCGCGTCAATCCGGTGCGGGCATGTTGGCGCAGACTTGCGCCGATTGGGCGGGTCATACTGAGGACACCGCCGCCAGCAAGCAGCGCCTTCGGTCTTGTTGCGTGGTAGCAGACAAGACCGCATCAGCGCCACCGGAGCACGACATGAAACGCAAGGCCAAGGTACGCCGTCGCCGCGATGGTCCGCCCCCGGACATCAGCGAAACAGCCGTGGATCTCTCCAGCGCGCCGGCGACGCCGGGACGGAGCAGCATCGAACGTGTCGATGAACACAAGACTGGCTCGATCGAGTCGGTGCCTCGAACCGGCCCGGAGAACGGCGTTGCCGGCTTCATCGAACCCGACGGATCGGATGCTGGAGACGCCCGGTCGCAGGACCTGCAGCGGTAGCGTTGACGGCTGCGTCGGGCCCTTCGTGCCGAAACTGAAGCCGCTGCCCCAGCACCACGGGCTGCCATCCGCCTCGAAGGCGCAGAAGGCATGGCCGCCTGCGACGGCCACTGGCACCCGCACCGCACCGCTGCCGGCGCCGCCATCGCCCAGTTGTGCCGCGATCCCCCAGCACCAGGCCGCGCCGGCCGCGGTCAACCCGCAGCTGTGGACTGAACTGCTCGCAATGCCGACAAAAGCCTGCATGCCGCCGACGGCCAGCGGCACCGCCGAGCAATCGATGTTGCCGCCCATGCACCGCTGCGCTGACGCAGCGCCCAGTTGGCCGTTGTCGTTGCTGCCCCAGCACCAGGCGGCGCCGATGGTGCTGGTCATGCAGGTGTGCCAGTTGCCGATCGAGACCGTCGCGAAGGTCTGCGATGAGGCCACCGCAGTCGGGCTTGTCACGTCGTATGACGTGCCGCAGGGCGCGCCGCCGGGCGGGCAGTCGACGCCGCCCCCACCGCAGCCCGCGAGCATCGCGATCGCCAACGCGGGAAGGGAAGGAATCCGGTACGACTGGGCAGGGATCGTCGTCATTGTCGTCGGCCTCCACCGCGCTGCGCGGGACCGTCGGTTCCTCGGCGCAACGATTGCCGCTCTATCACTTGCTGCACGCGCGCGTCACACTCACTCACAGTCGACGAAACGCCGCCCAACAGGTCGGAGGGCCGAAAATCGATGAGATGCCAGGAAACCGACCTTCGCCACCGGCAGGAACTGGCCGTTACGGCAAGACTTGCATAACGGCCAGCAGCGGTCTTTGGGAGAACGAGTCCAGTGACGGAATCCCATGGGGCGCTCCGGGTCACCCGCCGGTCAGCTATTCGAGCATGCCAAGCAGCAGGAAGATCAGGAAGCCCACGAAGAACATCGTCGTCGTGAAGGCGGTGTCCGCTGACTCATGTGCTTCGATGAGCAGTTCTTCTGTCACCAGGAATAGGAGCGCCGCACAGCCGAAAGAGAGAACTCCGGCGAGGGTGTGCACCGACGCGTCGGCAAGGACGGTCCGTCCGAGGATTGCGCCGACGATCATCAGACATGCGATGCCAGTCGGCGCCAGCACACGCACTGCAAACTTCGCGGACCTGAACTGGACGGCCATCGCGAGGCCGAGCGAAAACAGCTCGAGCGTGAGCGCGATGGTGAGCAGGACGCCCTGCTTGAGTCCGGCGGTCATCGCGATGCCGATGAGAAGGCCATCCAGCAGGAGGTCCACGGCGATCGGCACGAGCTGCCCCGGCGAAGGCCCGCGGGCGTTGGCGTGTTCGCCGCCATGATTGAATCGCTTGACCATCTCGTCGATGACGAGCATGAGAGCGACGCCCGCCGCGAACGTCCAGCCGACCTCGAGCGGATCATGTCCCCGGCGTACCTCGGGCAGAAGCTCGACCGCGACCACCGAAAAGATGACACCGGCCGCGAAGTGCTGGATGCTGCTTCTGACGACCTGGCTGGGCGGGCGCAACGCCGCCGTCGTAGCGCCAAGGAATGCCGCGCCGACAGGTACTGCCGATATCAGGACGACCTGAAGGACGCTGGGGATCGTATTCGTCTCGAGCATGGTGCTGGAAGCCACTCGTCGTCGGTCTTGTTGGGTTTGGACGTCAACCCGAGACCATCGCGGCAAGCGACTCATTATCAAACCTGTGACGGGCCGGTTTGGGTCGGGCCTTGCCAGCCGATCCGCCAAGCTCGCAGCCCTGAAGCTGTCATCCGGATTGATGATGCCGGACAGCTGACGTTGACCGTCGACGTTGCCGGCCAACATCGGACCGTCACGAACGTCTCTGCTTCTAGACATCGCAATGTAGTGGCCCTTTGCCAAGGCAGGTAGCGTCGACGCGATGCAGATGGATCAAGCAGTTCAACACGAGCATTCACATCTTCCTGGATGCGGTGGTCCTGCAAGTCAAGCTTTATGTCCCGTGTGCGTTGCCACCGCAATGCCAGCGGCGAGGGAGAAGGCAGGGGCGAGGGTGAACGCGGCAAGGGCAAGCGAGAACGAGACTGAGCGTGGACGTGCGAATCCGGAAGGATTCGCACGCCTCACGAGGCCCGGGCGCGATTTCACGCGTGAGGGCTGAGCACGCCAACAAGACCCATGCCCTTGATGAACGATTCCACGCCGCCCCGCGCCTTGCCGGAGACCGGCCGTGTCGCGCGCCCGCGGCAGTCCTCGGACCAGACGGGTTGGCTACGCTGGTTGCCGGGCTTGGATGTCTGGCGCCACTACGAAGTGGCCTGGCTGCCGCACGACGCACTGGCCGGCCTGGCATTGACCGCCGTGCTGGTGCCCGTCGGCATCGCCTACGCCGTAGCCTCCGGTGTGCCCGGCATTTGCGGCCTGTACGCCACCATGGCCGGGCTGCTGGCGTATGCCCTGTTCGGCCCGAGCCGCATCCTGGTATTGGGGCCGGATTCCTCGCTGGCCGCACTCATCCTGGCCGTCGTGCTGCCGCTCTCGGCGGGCGACCCGCAACGTGCTGTCGCGCTGGCCGGCATGATGGCCCTTGTGTCGGGTGTGCTGTGCGTCGGAGCCGGAGTCGCGCGACTGGGCTTCGTCACCGAGTTGCTGTCCAAGCCGATCCGCTATGGCTACATGAACGGCATTGCACTGACGGTGATCGTCAGCCAGTTGCCGGCGCTGTTCGGTTTCGGCGTCGATGCCCATGGACTGCTGGACGAGTCCTGGCAATTCGGGCTGGCCTTGCGGGCCGGCAACACGAATCCTTTGGCGCTGGCCATCGGCGCCGGGACGCTGCTGACGATCCTTCTGCTCAGGCGCCATCCGCGGCTGCCGGGTGTCTTGATCGCTGTTGTGGGCGCGACCCTGGTCGTCACCCTCCAGGAACTGGCCTCGACCACCGGCGCTCACGTCGGTGTGCCCGTGCTCGGCGCGTTGCCGCAGGGCCTTCCCGGCTTCTCGCTGCCTTCGATGGGCGCCAACGACATCGCACCGGTGCTGCTCGGTGGGCTGGCGGTGGCGCTGATCTCGTTTGCCGACACCAGCGTGTTGTCGCGGACCTACGCTGGCCGGACAGCATCCTTCGTCGACCCGAACCAGGAGATGGTCGGCCTGGGTGCAGCCAACCTCGCCGCCGGGCTGTTCCAGGGCTTCCCGATCAGCGCCAGCGCCTCACGCACACCGGTGGCCGAGGCCGCCGGCGCCAAGACACAGCTCACCGGCGTGGTGGGGGCGTTTTCCGTCGGCGCCATGCTGTTGATGGCACCCGGCCTGCTGCGCAACCTCCCGGTCGCGGCCCTGGCGGCGGTGGTGATCGCCTCGGCCATCGGCCTGATCGAAGTCACCGACCTGCGCCGCATCTGGCGCATCCAGCGCTGGGAATTCTGGCTGTCGATCGGCTGCCTGCTGGGCGTGGCGCTGCTGGGAGCGATACCCGGCATTGGCTTGGCGATCGTGGTGGCCGTCATCGAGTTCCTGTGGGACGGCTGGCGGCCGCACTCGGCGGTTCTTGGCAGGGTCGACGGCATCAAGGGCTACCACGACATCGCGCGTCACCCAGAGGCCCGCGTGGTGCCGGGTTTGGTGCTGTTCCGGTGGGACGCGCCTCTCTTCTTCGCCAACGCGGAGTTGTTCCGCGATCGCGTGCTCGACGCGGTGGCCGACTCACCAACGCCCGTGCGCTGGCTGGTTGTCGGCGCCGAGCCGATCACCAGCGTGGACGTTACCTCTGCCGATGCGCTGGATGAACTCGACACGACCCTGCACGAGGCGGGCATCGACCTCTGCTTTGCTGAGATGAAGGGACCGGTGAAGGACAAACTCAAGCGCTTCGGACTCTTCTCCAGACTCGGCGAGCAACGCTTCTTTGCGACCCTCGGCGAGGCGGTGAGTTCTTATCTCGAATCGCACTCAGTGTCCTGGGTGGACTGGGAGGACCGTGCAGGGGAAACAGCGACCGGCATTGTTCAAGAGGATCCGACCGCCCGTTCCATCGATCGGTTGGAACAAACCCGATGAAGCCCATGGGCCTACTCGTCCACAAGATTGGTCGGACTCTGGCGGCCGAAGGACAGCTTAGCGGAAGCCAAATCCAGCTTCCGAATGGCAGCATCGGGTCGACAGTGCCAGTTGGCGCCCTCAGTCAGCAGACGTTCGTATGACCTGAGCGAGCAGATGAGCGCGGACGTCCGCAGTACCTTGATAGCGGCCCCCGGGCGCAGCGGTCAGCGGCACATGGGTGACCGCATTGTGGCCGAGAGCCGCTGTTCAGGGTGCGGCCATCACCGACAGCAACCGCTGCAAAGCAGTCGCTCAACTCTTGGCCGTGACCGATAGCTATGGGGTCGAAAGGAGTCACACGCGGCCTAGGCCATCGGCGCTCGACTACATCGACGTGTGCGCCGTCGATGGATAGAAAGCATCCAGCGTCGGGAAGGCCGCGCCTTCCCGTAAGCAATCCCAAAGATAGATCGCAAACCCCGGATCCCCCGTCCACAGCGAATACCGCAACTGCCCATGCCGTACCGCGTCGGCCTCGGTCTGCGCGATGCCATGCATGGCGAACGCACGCGCGCGATTCAGCCGTAGCGGGTCTTTGGTGCGCTGGTACCGAGCTCGCCGAGATAACTGCGCGAGAGTGTGGCCGCGCCCAGGATGTGCAGATAGTGCAACGCCCAGATCACGCCGCAGGCGCCGTAGTACAGCGGCGTGGAAAAAGGCGGCGGCTCTTCCTTGCCTTCAATGTCGCGCGGGTGCATCGGCCAATAGGTGTCGGGCGAGAAGCGCGCCTCGGTGTCGCTGACGATGCGGCGGATCTCTTCTCTCGCCGCGTCTTCGTTCCACTCCAGCGCTTGCAGCGCCTCGTGGCGCGACGGGTCGTGCAGCGCGGGCCGCGATTCCATCACAGCAGATCTTCGGCCACGAACGGCGCCAGCAACCAGATCTTGAGCCGCGTCAGCCAGTCGCTATCGGGCTCCTCCGTATGGACGATCTGCCTGCCCTCGGCGTCGGTCTGCACCCATTCGATGTGCTCGCCATCGGCCGACAGGCGCAGCTTGTAGGCGCCGCCGGCCAGGCTGACGTGAAACAGGCCAATCGCGGTCTCGGCGAGGGCCGGGCTGTCGATCACGAGGCCCACTTCCGTGTTCGAGTAGCGGGAGCGGCCGTCCAGGTTCATCGAGCCGTTGTAGACGAAGCGGTGGTCGATGATCGCGCTCTTGGCATGCAGGCGGCTGATCGAGCGCCCGAAGTTGCCGAGCTTTTGCGTGTTCCGGCTGAGCGAGGGGCCGATCTCGTAGATGAGCACGCCGGCCTTGAGCATGTCGAGCCGGTAGCGCGCGTAGCCGGCGTAGACGAGCGGCTCGTCGGTCGAGCCTAGCGAATTGGTGACGAGGACGAGGCGCTGGTTCGCTTCGGTGGCGCCGACCGCGCGGATCATCTTCATGCCGCGCTCGCCGGGAACGAAGTAGGGCGAGACGATGGCGACGTCGCGCGTCGCGGCCGCGAACACGGCGAGGGTCTGGTCGTTGACGGTCGGCCCGGTCGGCTCGCGATTGCCGCCGGCCGCCTTGTCGGGCGTGTCGGCGAAGACCCGGGCGGTGGCGGGCTCGAGCATGGCGCGGCCCGCGTCGAGCTGCTCGGCCACCGGGGTGTTGCCCAGCACATCCTGCCGGCGCTCTTTGACGCTCGGCTTGGCGGTGGCGACGATGGCATCGAACGCATCGCGGGCCTCGGCCGGCGGCCTCGACTCGACCTCGATGCTGCCGATCGGATAGGCCTGCTCGCTGTTCCAGTAGCTGTCGAACACGGCCGAGAGCTGGCGCACCACCGGGCCTGCCGACAGCACGTCGAGGTCGATGAAGTTCGCCGCGGTGCTGCGCATGAAGTACTCCTCGGCGATGTTGCGCCCGCCCGAGACGGCGAAGCTGTTGTCGGCGATGAAGAGCTTGTTGTGCATGCGGTGGTTGATGCGATCGAAGTCGTGCAGCGAGAACACGAGGCGTTGCCGAAACGAGCCGGCCCGCGACGGCAGCGGATTGAACATGCGCACCTCGACCCCGGCGAAGGCGGCCAAGCCGGCGAAGAGCGGGTCTTCGCCCGCCGCGTAGAGGTCGTCGACCAGCAGGCGCACCCGCACGCCGCGCCGCGCCGCATCGCGCAGTTCGCGCAGGAACTGGCGCCCGAGATCGTCGTCCTGGATGAGGTAGTACTGCACGTCGAGCGACTTCTGCGCTCGGCGCGCCAGGGCGATGCGCGCGTCGAAAGAGGTCTCGCCCTCGGGCAGAAGCCTGAACCCCGACAGCGCCGGCGCGCCGGGCGAGAGCGAGGCCGCGGCGACGCGCCCGAGCGCCGTGTCGCCGACGTCGCTCAGCGCCAGGGCGGCCGGAGCATGGGCGCGCGGGGGAAGCGACCCGCAGCCGGTGACACCCACCAGCAGCGACACCCAGACCAGGACGGTGCGCGCGATCGCACATCCAGTCACGTCCCACGCGATCGATGGCAGTCCTTCGTGACGTGTCGGGTCGTGGAGCATGGGGCGACTCTAGCCGCCCGGCGAACGGCGATCTATCGCGGCCGCCCCTCCACGGCGCTGATGCGCGGCGTCAGCGGGTTGACGTGCCGGGCGACCCGGCCGCTCGCCGTATCGAACACTTCCACGGTGGGCAGCGCCCGGCCGCTGGTGAGGCCGGGCATCCAGCAGGGGTTGATCCCGACCAGGCTGACCGGGCTCGTCCTCGGGCCCACCGCATAGTCGACAAAGGTCGTTCCACCCGGCGCCAGCTTGACCACCTGGATGGCCACGACATTGCCGGCCGTGTCGTGGAACATGAGCTCGCCGTTGCACGGCGCAGGCGGCAGGCCTTCGACCTCATGCGCCCAGCAGACGAGGTTCAGGCGGATCGTCTGGTCGGCGTTGATGCTGACGATGCCGAAGCCCGGCGGATCCGGCTGCGGGTTGAAGGCGCCGGCGCTGCCCGAGATGGCACCCAGGGCGACGGCAAACGACGCTGCGACTCTTTGCATCTTCATTGGAATCTCCTCGATGGCGTTGAACGAATGGCGGCTTCGACCGGCGCCCGTGGCATGACGCAGCCTCCGAAGACAAAGACGCAATCGCCGCGCGAAAAGGATCATCCGAGGCCGCTTCGGCCGGCGCGGGTCGCGGCGCACAGGTGGTGTTGCAAAGCCGATCGCCGGAGCACAATGCCGCGCCGGGACCGAGGGAATCAGGAGACCAACGTGGCGAAGATGACCAAGCAACAAGCCCTGGACAAACTCGACAAGGCGGTCGGCAAGGTCGCCGACGCGGGCTTGAAGCGCATCGAGGCCAATCTGCCCAAGCTGAAGGCGAGTGCGAAGAAGCTCGCCGAGCAGTTGAAGGCCGACGAATCGCCCGAGCTCATCGACACCCAGTCCAAGCACCTGAAGCTGCAGATGCGCGCCGTCGGCGAAGGCACCTTGCTGCTCGACGAGGCGATACGTCGCCTCAAGGAGTTCGAGAAGGACGAGGAGCTTTTCGAATTGGTCGCCGATGAGATGACCGAGGCGATGGGCTACGCGACCAAGCCGTTCGAGGGCGCGCGCAAGGAACTTGCGAACGCGAAGAAGCTGCTCGACCTGGCCACGAAAGCCGGTGAGCAGCATGCCAGCGATTCGAAGCAGGCGCGCAAGGAATGGGCCGAGGCAGTTGCCGAAGTCGATGGGCTTTGTGCCGGTGCCCAGAAGGAGATCAAGGCCTGGGAAGAATGGGACAAGGCCGCCGCGGCGGCGGTCGCCCAGCACGACAAGAAAGAGCTGTTGCGGCTGCAGAAATCCAAACCGGCCTCGGCGGCGCTCGATGAGGTCGGCAAGCAACCCGCCGGCATGGCGTTCAAGGCCTTCGACAAGGAGTTCAAGTTCGACTCGCTGGCCGAGGATCTGCGCAAGGAGATCTCTCGCGACCGCGACGCCTCGATCGTGCCCTGGTTCAAGGCCCAGACCGCTGCCAAGAAGAAAGCCGAGATCGAGGCCCGCGTCGCGGCCTTGAAGCTCGAGCCGCGCGACGCCGCCAAGGCGCTCGCGGCGCTCGGCCTGCCGGCCGCCGCCAAGGCCAAGGTGCAGGCCGCGCTCGACGGTCCCGACGCAGTGCTCGTCAAGTCGCTCGAGGCCATCGCCAAGGGCTGCAGCGTGCGTCTGTCCGCTGCCGACGTGTTGCCCAAGCTGAAGAAGGCCGGCGTGATTTGATGAAGACCTACGACATCGAAGTGCAGCGCCTGAAGTCGACGAAGCTCGACAAGGGCATGATCGAATTCGGAGTCGACGTGTTGGTGCTGCCCCGGCCGGCGCGTGATGACCAGTCCGCGACCAGTGGCCTTCGCCTACCCGTCGAGCACGCCCGCTCCTTGCTGATATTGCTCAAGCAGCAGCTTGCCGAGGTCGATAAGTTGCAGCCGCGCAGTCGACGTTCCGGACGCAGCTGACGGTGCGGTGCCTGGCCATCCCTGAAGCGGGTCGGCGCCGTCTCCACTGAAATGGCGCAGCGGCGTCTCTACTTTGGTGGCCCTCAAATTCAGTCTTGGGCAACTCGCCGTTGGTGGAAAGTTAATCGCGGCGACCGCTCTCGGCCAAATGAGCCGGTCGTGACCGACGGCTTTGGGGCGCCCCAGCGAGCGCGCAACTCTTCGCTTACATCACGTCCAGCGGACTGCGCACGCCCGTGCCCCTTTGTTGAGCACGTGGGTGTAGATGATGGTCGTACTCACGTCGGCATGCCCCAGCAGCTCCTGCAGTTTAGAAAGAGAGCGAATTGACACGCGGTCAGGTCGTGGGCGTCTGCGCGTTCTTCTCGATGAGCCGCTCTTGCTTGAGTTCGTTCCAGAAATCTTTCGGGATCGTCGACTGCATCGAATTCCAGTCCTCCTGTATCTGCCGTTCACTCCCCGCGCCCACTACGAGCGCCACTGCCTCGGACGCGGCCGCCGAGAACTGCAGGGCCGCTGTACGCAAATCGACGCCGTGACGTTCCGCCACAGCACGTAGTCGGACGAGCTTCT
>DAIMIM010000102.1:0-9720 GCA_036722755.1 Caldimonas sp.
TAGATGTGGCGCGCGATCGGCGTCGAGCCGACGAAGCTCACCGCCTTGACGTCGGCGTGCGCGAGCAGCGCATCGACGGCGACCTTGTCGCCCTGCACGACGCTGAACACGCCGTCCGGCAGGCCAGCCTCCTTGAACAACTCGGCCATGAAGATCGAGGGCGAGGGATCGCGTTCGCTCGGCTTCAAGATGAAGCTGTTGCCGCAGGCGATGGCGACGGGATACATCCACATCGGCACCATGCACGGGAAGTTGAACGGCGTGACGCCGGCGGTGACGCCGAGCGGCTGGCGCATGGTCCAGTTGTCCATGCCGGTCGAGACCTGCTCGGTGTAGTCGCCCTTGAGCAGCTGCGGAATGCCGCAGGCGAACTCGACGATGTCGATGCCGCGCGAGACCTCGCCCTGCGCATCGGTGAAGACCTTGCCGTGCTCCGACGTGATCATCGCGGCGAGCGTGTCATGGTGCTTGTTGAGCAGGCCGAGAAAGGCGTTGAGGACGCGCGCGCGCCGCAGCGGCGGCGTCTCGGCCCAGGCAGGGAAGGCCTTCTTCGCCGCCGCGACCGCGGCGTCGACCTCGGCGCTGGAGGCGAGCGCGACGTGACGCGCGACCGCGCCCGTCGCTGGATTGAAGACCGGCTGGCGGCGGCCGCTCGTTCCGGCGGCGTGCGCGCCGGCGACGAAATGGCCGATCTCGGCCGTGCTTGTGAACGCTTCGTTGGCACCCATGATCGTCTCGGTTTGTTGGGGATGAAGTGGCAGCGCAACTCTGCGGCGCATGCGGTCCGGTCGAGCGCAACGCGAACATCTCGCCAGCGCGCCACGCACTGCGCCATCGCGGAAGTATCCTCCGATGCGCTGGCACGAGGGGTCGTGCGCATCCGCGGAGCGAATGAATGCTGCGAGCCGACATCAGTGCCGACCAGTTCCACCGAGGGCAGGCCGGCTGCCTCCCCGGCCGCTTCGGTCTGGTCGTGACGCGGATCGAGGAAGGCCGCCTCGATGCGGAAGTGAAGATCCTGCCCTGGATGCTGGCGCCCAACGGCTTTCTTCACGCCGCGAGCGTGCTGCTGCTCGCCGACACGACCGCCGGCTACGCCTGCCTCGCGCATCTGCGCGACGGCGCAAAGAACTTCACGACGGTCGAGCTGAAGAGTAATTTTCTCGGCACGACGCGCGAGGGCACGATGCGCACCGAGTGCCGTGCCGATCACCTCGGGCGGACCACGCAGGTGTGGTCGGCGACGGTGTTCGGCCCGAACGATCGCAAGCTTGCCCTCTTCCGCTGCACGCAGATGATCCTGTCGTGACCGGGTTTCGTCATCCGCCGCTGGCGCGGGACTGGATCGATGCCGAACATCGGCGCTTCGAGATCGGCGAGCTGCCGCTCGAGTCGGGCGCGACGCTCCGCGACGCGTTTGTCTCCTACGTGATCCATGGCGACCTGGCGCATCTGCGCGAGCGGACGATCGTCGTCGCCACCGCGATCGGCGCCACGCACCATCGCCTCGACTTCCTGATCGGCCCGGGCGCCGCGCTCGACTCCGACCGCCACTGCGTCGTCGCCATCGATGCGCTCGGCAACGGCCTGTCGTCGTCGCCCTCGAACAGCATCGCGCAGCCGGGCGCAACCTTCCCGCGCTTCACGCTCCGGGACATGGTCGCATCGCAGCGTCGGCTGCTCGATCATCTTGGCGTCGGCCGGGTCGTCGCCGTGGTCGGTGCGTCGATGGGCGGCATGCAGGCCCTGCAATGGGCGGTGAGCGATCCGGGGCGGATGGCGCGCGTGATCGCGATGACGCCGATGGCGCGCACGTCGCGCTGGTCGCAGCTCGTCAACGAAATGGCGCGCCGCGCGCTCTTCGTCGATCGCGACTGCCGAACGCCGCGCCGGCGCGGCGAGGCCATGCGTCTCTGGATTCCACTGTCGCAACTGCTGATGATGCGAACGCCGGACGCGATCGAGGAGTTCCGGACGCAGGACGCGCTCGTGCGGTGGCTGGACGAGCGCGCCACCGAGCTTGCCGACGACGGGCCGGACGCCTTCGACTGGTGCCACCAGTCCTGGGCCTACGACGCGCACGACGTCGGCACGACGCCGGGATTCGGTGGCGACACGTTGCGAGCGCTTGCGAGCATCCGGGCGAAGACGCTGATCCTGGCGCCGGCGCTGGATCTCTACAACCCCGCGTTCGCGGCGCGTGCGGCGTGCGAGGCGATCCCGGGTGCGCGCTTCGTGGCGCTGCCGGGCGACGACGGCCATCGCAGCGCGAGCGGTGTCTCGGCAGGTTCGACCGACGCATTGCGTTCGGCGATCCGTTCGTTTCTTGCCGGGACGGCAGGCTGACGCTGCCGCGAGACCGGCGACTGGCGACAATCGCGCCATGTCCGCCCCGCCACGTCGCCCCGCGCCGCGCCACGCGCCGCGCCGCGCCAAGGCCAGCGCGACAGGCAGAGACAGTGCGCCCTTCAGGCCACTCGGCGACGCCGAGCTCGGCGAGCTGCAAGCCTTGCTCGACACGGTGCCGCCGCCGCTCGATCCGTTCGACGTTTCGATGCTCGACGGTTTTCTCTGCGGCGTTCTGGTGCAGCCCGAGCCGATTGCGCAGGCGCGCTGGATGCGTCACGTCACGGACGTCGACGGCCGCCCCGTGCCTGCACCGTTCGACACCGGCCGCCTGCAAGCGCTCGTGCTGCGTCGCCACGCGGAGCTGGCCGCGGCGATCGGCGATCGGCGCTGGTTCGATCCGTGGGTGTTCGAGCTGTCGGGCGACGCGTCGGCGGTGGCAGACGAGTCGGCGGCGGCAAGCGAGGCCGTGCTTCCGTGGGTCGCCGGCATCGCCAGCGCGTTCGAGATCTTTCCGGAGCTCACCGACATGCCGGACGACGCCACGCTCGAGCCGCTCGCGCTCCTCTATCGGCACCTCGACGCCGACGATCTGGACGATGCCGACGAGCTGCTGGCCCAGATCGAAACGCTGGAGCCCGCGGCCGATCTCACCCAGGCGGTCGAAGGACTCGTGCGCGCCACCTTGTTGCTGGCCGACGCGGCCGCAGCGCTCAGATAGCCGAGGGATCGACGTCGACGGCCCAGCGTAGCAGGCGCTGTTCGGGGCGCTTGCGCTCGAGGCGCAACGCGTGCAGCAACGGCAGCCACGCCTGCAGCATGCGCTGCAGCGCTTGCCGCGAGGCCGATTCGACGAGCATCTGCATCCGCTCGACATCGGCGACGCGCGCCACGCCGAGCGGCACCGGCGCGTAGATCATCACCGCCTCGGCCTCCGCCAGGGTGCGGCCGGTGTCGGCCGCGGCGGCGAGGAAGGCACGCGCCGCCTCGACCGTCTTCGCTTCGGCGCGCAACACGGCGAGATAGGAATACGGCGGCAGGCCCGCCGAGCGACGCTCCTGAAGTTGCTGCGACGCGAATGCGGCGAAGTCGTGACGGGCGAGCGCCGCGTAAAGCGGATGGGCCGGATGCCAGGTCTGCACCCACATGTCGCTCGGCGTCGCGGAGGCGTCGCGGCCGGCCCGTCCGGCTGCCTGCATGAGCAGTGCGAAGAGCCGCTCGGGCGCACGGAAGTCGCTGCTGAAGAGCGAGGTGTCGGGGTTGACCGCCGCGACCAGGCCGATGCGCCGGAAATCGTGTCCCTTGGCGATCATCTGCGTGCCGACCAGCACGTCGACGTCGCCCGCATGCACGGCACCGAGCTGCGCTTCGAGCGCGCCCTTGCGGCGCACGCTGTCGGCATCGATGCGGGCGATGCGCGCCCCCGGCAGCAGCGTCGCGAGTTGCTCCTCGAGCCGCTCGGTGCCGCGGCCGATCGGCGCGATGTCGGGGTTGCCGCACTCCGGGCACGCCCGCGGCACCGGATTGGCGAGGCCGCAGTGGTGGCAGCGCAGCGTGCGGTCCTGCTTGTGGAAGACCTGCCACGCGCTGCAGTGCGGGCAGGCGCTCTTCCAGGCGCATTCGGTGCAGTGCAGCACCGGCGCGTAACCGCGCCGGTTGAGAAAGACGAGGCTTTGTTCGCCGCGTTCGATCCGCTCCTGCAACGCGGCGACGAGCGGCGGTGCAAGCGCGGGCGCCGCGCCGTGGCTGCGCGGCAGCGTGCCCATGTCGAACAGCCGCACCGTCGGCCAGCCGGCGCCGCCGATTCGCTCGGGCATGCGGGCCCGCGCATAGCGGCCTGTTTCGGCGCGGTGCCAGGTTTCGAGGGACGGCGTCGCCGAGCCGAGGATGACCGCTGCGTGCTCGTTGCGGCCGCGCCAGACCGCGAGGTCGCGCGCCGAGTAGCGGGCGCCTTCTTGCTGCTTGTACGACGGGTCGTGTTCCTCGTCGACGACGATGAGGCCGAGCCGCGGCATCGAAGCGAACACCGCGAGCCGCGTGCCCAGCACGAGGTCGGCATGGCCGGCATGGGCGAGCAGCCAGTGACGCAGCCGCTCGGCCGGCGTCAGGCCGCTGTGCATCGCAACGATCCGCCGGCCGGGGAATCGCGCCGCGAAGCGTTCGACGAGCTGCGGTGTCAGGTTGATCTCCGGCACGAGCACGAGCGCCTGCAGGCCGCGATCGAGGACGCCGGCGGCCGCGCGCAGATAGACCTCGGTCTTGCCGCTGCCGGTCGTGCCGTGCAGCAGCAGGGTTCCCGGCTCGGGGCGGGCCGACATGTCGGCAATCTGCACCACGGCGTCGGTTTGCGCGGCAGAGAGCGTCGGCACCGACACCGGCGTGGAATCGATGCCCGGCTCGGTACGCAGGCGCTTGTCCAGGCGTGCCACCCGGTTGGCAACGCCGGCCCGGTCGAGGCGGCGCAGCTCCGAAGGCAATACCGACAACGCGATCTCGCCGACGCCGCGCTGGTAGTACGACGCGGCGAACTCGACGAGGCGCCGCCACGCATCGCTCAGCGGCGCGATCCCGTCGCACACGTCCGCGATCGGACGAAGCGCCGCCTCGGGGGCTGCTGGATCATCGCGATGCCAGACGATCCCCGCCACTTCGCGTCGTCCCAGAGGAACTCGCACCAACGTTCCCAGTGCCAGCGTGTGCTCGCTCTCGTAGCTCAGGGCGGCGCCGAGGCCGGCGTGGCGAGGGGTGTCGACGGCGACATCGACAATCGTCGTCAAGGTCTTCGCCAGATCATCTGCAGGCCGGCTCAGAACCTGCGCGAAAGTTCACGTAAGTCCTCTAAGTGCATGATTCTTGAGAGCTTTCGCATTTCGTCCACCGCTCCTGTGGGTAACTTTGTGGAGATCTCCGTTCCGACAGGCCGAAACGTACGCCAGACCTCGCTCCGGGACGCGCTGCACGGTTTGATGGCAGTGCATTGGAGGTCAATGAAATCAACGACTTACGATCGCCGCCGTCAATCGTCGTGATGCGGTGCAGCAGCCGAGCCAAAATTTATGACAGATCAAAGTCATGGGGATAAGTCAAGCCCTGAGTGCTCACTCACCGTGTTTCCACGGGGGCCGGCGGCAACGTGTGAACTTCGTCACGTTCCGGCTGGCGCGTGGTACGGCGCCGATAGCGCGTGGACCGCATCGACCAGCGTCTTGACGTGCTCGGGCGACGTGTGTTGGCTGATGCCGTGGCCAAGGTTGAACACATGGCCGTTGCGCGGCGGTGCGGCCAGCTCGTGGAAGCGGCGCAGCGTCGCGCCGACCTCCGCCCGGATCGCGTCGTGCTGCGCGAAGAGCACCGCCGGATCAAGATTTCCCTGCAACGCCACGCCGTCGCCGACCCGGCGCCGCGCCTGGCCGAGATGCACCGTCCAGTCGACGCCGACCACATCGGCGCCAAGCCCGGCGATCTGCTCGAGCCACGGACTGCCGCCCTTGGTGAAGACGAGGTGCGGGACGCGCCGACCATCGGCATCGCGTTTCAACAGGCGCAGCACGCGCTCGGTGTAGGCCAGGCTGAAGGTCTGGAACATGCCTTCGGCCAGCACGCCGCCCCAGCTGTCGAAGACCATCACCGCTTGGGCGCCGGCATCGATCTGCGCGTTCAGATACGTCGCCACCGCCTGTGCGTTGATGGTGAGGATGCGGTGCAGCAGATCGGGCCGGTCATACAGCATGGTCTTGACGATGCGGTAGTCGTCGGAGCCGGCGCCTTCGACCATGTAGCAGGCCAGCGTCCACGGGCTGCCGGCGAAGCCGATGAGCGGGACGCGCCCGTCGAGCGCCTTGCGGATCGAGGCGACGGCGTCGAAGACGTAGCGGAGTTTGCCCATGTCGGGAACTTCGAGCCGCGCGACGGCGGTCTCGTCGCGCAACGGGTGCGCGAAGCGCGGGCCTTCACCCTCGGCGAAGCTGAGCCCGAGCCCCATGGCGTCCGGAATGGTGAGGATGTCGCTGAACAGGATCGCCGCGTCGAGCGCGTAGCGATCGAGCGGCTGCAACGTCACTTCGGTGGCGAAATCGGGATTCGTCGCCAGGCCCATGAAGCTGCCGGCTCGGGCCCGCGTCGCCCGGTATTCGGGCAGATAGCGCCCGGCTTGCCGCATCAGCCAGACCGGCGTGTACGGCGTGGCCTCGGACAGGCAGGCGCGCAGGAACGTGTCGTTGGCGAGCGGTGCAGGCATCTGCCATTGTCGCAAAGGGCCTGGGACGGCGATCGCCGACCGGAGCCGAGAACATAATCATCGCGACCGCCCATGGCCGGTCGAACAAAGAGGTCGCGATGCTCGCCAACGACGTTCTGCACACGGTCGGCAACACGCCGCATATCCGCATCAATCGCCTGTTCGGAGCGGCGCACAGCGTCTACATCAAGAGCGAGCGATCGAATCCCGGCGGCTCCATCAAGGACCGCATCGCGGTGGCGATGGTCGAGGCGGCCGAGGCGTCGGGCGCCCTGAAGCCGGGTGCGACGATCGTCGAGCCGACCTCGGGCAACACCGGCGTCGGCCTGGCGATGGTCGCGGCGGTGAAGGGCTACAAGCTCGTCCTCGTCATGCCCGACAGCATGAGCGTCGAGCGCCGCCGCCTGATGCTCGCCTACGGCGCGAGCTTCGTCCTGACGCCGCGCGAGATGGGCATGAACGGCTCGATCGCCAAGGCCCGCGAGATCGTCGCCGCGACGCCCGGCGCATGGATGCCGCAGCAGTTCGAGAACCCGGCCAACGTCGACGTCCACGCACGCACGACGGCGGAGGAGATCGCCGCCGATTTCCCGAGCGGCGTCGATGCGCTGATCACCGGCGTCGGCACCGGCGGCCACATCACCGGCTGCGCACAGGTGCTGAAGACGATGTGGCCCAAGCTCAAGGTCTACGCGGTCGAGCCGGTCGCCTCGCCCGTCATCAGCGGCGGCAAACCGGGCCCACATCCGATCCAGGGGATCGGCGCCGGCTTCATCCCGAAGAACCTGAACGTCGAGCTGCTTGATGGCGTGATCCAGGTCGAGGCCGAGGCGGCGCGCGAGATGGCGCGCCGTTCGGCACGCGAAGAAGGCCTGCTGGTCGGCATTTCGTCAGGCGCGACGCTGGCGGCGATCGCGCAAAAGCTGCCCGAGATCGCACACGGCGCGACCGTGCTCGGCTTCAACTATGACAGCGGCGAACGCTACCTGTCCATCGAGGGCTTCTTGCCGACATGAGGCCCCCACGCTTCGCTGCCCCCCGAGGGGGCGCGGCCGGGCTTGGGAGCGGCCCGGCGCCCGGCCGACCAAGATGAGACCGAAGGTCTTGATTGTCGAGGACGAGCCCGGCATCGCCGACACGCTGCAGTACGCGCTGCGCACCGAGGGCTTCGAGCCGGCGTGGTGCGCGACCGGCGAAGACGCGCTGGCCCGGATCGCTGCCGAGGTGCCGGCGCTTGTCATCCTCGATGTCGGGTTGCCCGATGCGAGCGGCTTCGAGATCTTCAAGCGCATCCGCGTGACCAGCGACGTGCCGGTCGTCTTCCTCACGGCACGCAGCGACGAGATCGATCGCGTCGTCGGCCTCGAGCTCGGCGCCGACGACTACATCGCCAAGCCGTTCTCGCCGCGCGAGCTGGTCGCCCGCGTGCGCGGGGTCCTGCGGCGCAGCGCCAAGCCGGCCGCCGAGGCGCCGCCGTCGGCCGCGCCGCCGCCGCCCGTCGCGCCGCCGCCGCCCACCGCCAGCCCGTTGCCGTCGAGCGGGCCGCTCGCCGTCGATGAAGGTCGGATGCAGGCTCGCTATTTCGGCAGGTCGCTCGACCTCTCGCGCTACGAATTTCATCTGCTCAAGACGCTCGCTTCCCGCCCCGGCCATGTCTACTCGCGCGATGCCTTGCTCGAGCGCGTCTGGGGCAACGACACCGAGAGCATGGACCGGACGGTCGACGCGCACGTCAAGACGCTGCGCGCGAAGATGAAGGCGATCGCGCCGAACGACGAGCCGATCCGCACCCATCGCGGCAGCGGTTATTCGTTCGCCGAAGACCTGCCCGCGTCGCCCTCGTGAAGCCCTGGTGATGCCGTTGCGCCCCCGGCCGGGCGCCGGGCCGCTCCCAAGCCCGGCCGCGCCCCCTCGGGGGGCGGCGCCGCGACGCCAGTCGCAAGCGTGGGGGCTCCATTGATCAAACGCAACCGCATCTTCGTCGGCATCCTGGTCGCCTACGCGCTCGGCGTGGCGTTCCTGATGTATCGCCAGCTCGGCGACATCGATCCGCGCTACCGCGAATCGGCCGAAGAGTCGCTGGTCGAGACGGCGAACCTGATGGCGTCGCTGATCGAAACGCAGTCGCCCGACGGCGTCTTGCGCGTCGACGCGCTCGAGCCGGTCTTTCGCACGCTCTACGCACGCCGCTTCAGCGCCGACATCTACGGCATCGAGAAGACGCGCGTCGAGCTGCGCATGACGGTCGTCGATCGCTGGGGCAAGGTCGTCTTCGACTCGCGCGCCGCCGATCTTGGCGCCGACCATTCGCAGTGGCACGACCTCTATCTGGCGCTGCACGGGCGCTACGGGGCGCGCACGACGGCCGACATCGAGGGCGATCCACGCACCTCGGTGATGTACGTCGCCGTGCCGATCCGCGACACGTCGGCATCGGGCGACGGCGTGATCGTCGGCGCGGTCAGCGTCGGCAAGCCGGTCCAGAGCTTCGGCCAGTTCATCGAAGCGGCGCGCAAGAAGACGCTGCTGCTCGGTGCGACCTCGGTCGTGGCGGTGGCGCTGCTGGTGATGATCGTCTCGGTCTGGCTGGTGCGCCCGTTCGGGCTCATCGCCGACTACGTCGCCTACGTGCGTGCGCAACGCTCGTTCAGCCTGCCGCGGCTGGGCCGGCGCGCGCTCGGGGCGATCGGCGCAGCCTACGACGAAATGCGCGACGCGCTGGCCGGCCGCAACTATGTCGCCGACTACGTGCAGACGCTGACACACGAGGTCAAGGGGCCGCTCTCGGCGATCCGTGGCGCGGCCGAGCTCCTGCAGGAGCCGATGGCCGATGTCGACCGGACCCGCTTCATCGCCAACATCGCACGCGAGGCCAAGCGGATCCAGGAGCTGGTCGACAGGATGCTCGAGCTCACCGCGCTCGAGTCGAGAAAGAGCCTCGACCGCGCCGTGCCGGTGTCGATCGGCGCAGTGGTCGCCGAGGTCGCGACCGCCGCCGCGCCGTCGGCCCAGGCGCGCGGGCTGAGCATCGACGTCGTCGGCGCCGACGCGACGGCCATCGTCGACGGCGATGCCTTCCTGCTGCAGCGCGCCGTCGCCAACCTGGTCGACAACGCGCTCGACTTCTCGCCGGCGGG
>DAIMIM010000103.1:0-9717 GCA_036722755.1 Caldimonas sp.
AACCAGTCGAGCTCCTTGCCCTTGTCGACCATGATCTGCAGCGAGCCGACCCAGAGAATGAGCAGGCCGAGGCCGACGTAGTCGAGCTTGGTCTTGCTCGGGCCCGTGTCGCGCGAGCGGTAGATCGACCAGGTGATCGCGGCGGCGATCAGGCCGACCGGGATGTTGATGTAGAAGATCCACGGCCACGAAATGTTGTCGGTGATCCAGCCGCCGAGCAGCGGCCCGGCCACCGGCGCGACCAGCACCGTCATCGCCCACATCGCCATCGCCGTTCCCGCCTTGGCGCGCGGATAGCTCGATAGCAGCAGCGTCTGCGAGAGCGGAATCATCGGTCCCGCGACCAGGCCCTGCAGCACGCGGAACGCGATCAACATGCCGAGGTTCGGGGCCAGCCCGCATAGCCAGGAGGCGATGACGAACAGGATGATGCTCGAGCAGAAGAGCCGCACCGCGCCGAAGCGCTGCGTCAGCCAACCGGTGAGCGGCACCGAGATGGCGTTGGCGACCGCGAACGAGGTGATGACCCACGTGCCCTGCGACGGGCTCACGCCCATGTCGCCGGCGATCGCCGGAATCGAGACGTTGGCGATCGACGTGTCGAGCACGTTCATGAAGGTCGCAAGCGAGAGCGCGATCGTGCCGAGGACGAGTGCGCCGCCGGCCAGCGGCTCGAGCGCTGCCGCGCGCGGCGGCGCGACCGGCGCCGCGCCCGACGGTGGCGCAGCGGCGGCCGCCGCACGCCCGCCCGGCACGGGTGGCGCAGCCGAAGCCATCAGCGTGCTGCCGATGCGGCGCGACCGACGTTGGCGGCGATGATCCGGCGCACGTCGGCGTCGGCCGCGGCGTTGGCGTCGTCGAACACGGCCGTGGCCGAATGCGCCACGTGCTCGGAGGCGTCGGAAAGCATCCGCCCGCCGGTGTTGTGGATGTCGACCTTCACGTCCATCGACAAGCCGACGCGCAAAGGATGCGCCTTCATTTCCTTCGGATCGAGAGCGATCCGGACCGGCACGCGCTGCACCACCTTGATCCAGTTGCCGGTGGCGTTCTGCGCCGGCAGCAGCGCGAACGCCGCGCCCGTTCCGGCACCGAGGCCTTCGATACTGCCGTGGTACTCGACCTTGCTGCCGTAGACGTCGGCGACCAGCGTGGCCGGCTGGCCGATGCGAAGGTTGCGCAGCTGGCCCTCCTTGAAGTTGGCATCGACCCAGACGTCGTCGAGGGCGACGACCGAGAGCAGCGGCGTTCCCGCCTGCACGCGCTGGCCGAGCTGGACGGTGCGCCGTGCCACATAGCCGTCGACCGGCGCAAGCAGGTCGGCGCGATGCAGCCCGAGCCACGCTTCGCGCACGCGCGACGATGCCCGCAGCACGTTCGGATGCTGCTCGACCGAAACGCCCTCGGTGAGCGACTGATTCGACGCCAGCTGCTCGCGCGCCGCCGCCGCGACCGACTCGGCCGCCGACACGGCCGACCTGGCCACGGTGACCTGCGACTGCGCGTGGTTGAACTCCTCCTTGCCGACAGCGCCGGTGGCGACCAGCGGCGCACGGCGCGACAGGTCTTCCTCGGCACGCGCCGCGTCGCTGCGGGCCCGCGCAAGATCGGCATCGCGCGAGGCGATCTGCGCCTTCAAGGCGCCGTTGTTGACGAAGAGGATCCGCGTTTCGCGCACCGTCTGGGCGAGCTGCGCTTCGGCCTGGTCGAGCGCGACGCGCGCATCGGCGGTGTCGAGCTTGACCAGCGGCTGGCCGGCCTTGACGAAGTCGGTGTCGTCGGCGGCGATGGCGACGACGGTGCCGGCAATCTGCGGCGTCAACTGGACCACATTGCCTTGCACGTAGGCGTTGTCGGTGTTCTCGAAGTGGTTGAGCACCAGCGCCCAGTAGATGCCGTAGGCGATCGCACCGACGAGCACGACTGCGCCGACGCTGAGCAACGCAGTGCGACGGCGCGGATTGCCGGCGGCGGGAGCGCCCTTGGCCGCCGCAGGCGCGACGGGAACGGCGGGTGCCGCAGGAGGTTGCAGTCCGACCGGCGCGGCGGGCGCCTCGACCCCGGGCGCACCGGGCGCAGGCATCAGCGCGGAATCGTTCGCAGCGGTTGGCTGGCTGGCGGAAGGACGCTTCGCGTCGGCGGAATTCATCTCGATGCTTCTCCGAAGAAAAAGAGGTCGCGGCTGGCGCGACGATCAGGATGCGGCGACGGTCTCGGCCGTGTAGCCGCCGCCGAGCGCCCGCACCAGCTGCATCTGCACGTCGAGGGCGCGGGCGTACAGATCGACGCTCAGGCGCCGCTGCGCGAGCACGTTGGTTTCGGCGGTCAGGACGGTGAGGTAGGTCGCAAGGCCGGCCCGATAGCGCTGGGTCGCGATGTCGAAGGCGGCTTCAGCCGACACCTGGGCATCGGCCTGCTGGCGCTGCTGCCGCTCGATCGAGCGAGCCGAGCCGATCTGGTCGGCGACATCGTGGATGGCATCGATGACGTTGCCGTTGTAGGTCTCGATGGCGGTGTCGAGGTCGGCGGTGCGGCCGCGCAGGTTGGCGCGCAGGCGTCCGGCGTCGAAGATCGGCAGGCGGATCGCCGGGCCGGCGCCGAACTGCTCGCTGCCCGAGCGCAGCAGGCGGTCGAAGCCGACGCTCGAAAAGCCGACGAAGGCGGTCAGATTGATGTTCGGATAGAACTGCGCACGCGCCGAAGCGACATCGCCGCTGGCCGCCTCGATGCGCCAGCGCGAGGCCACGATGTCGGCGCGGCGGCCGAGCAGATCGGCTGGAACGACCCCGGGAATGGCCACCGCCCTGACCGTCGACAGGCGCGGCGCCAGGCTGTCGTAGGCGTCGAGCGGAGAGACCGCGAGCGCGGCCAGCGTGTGGCGCGCCAGCATGATCTGCTCGTCGACCGATTCGATCTGCGCACGCGCCTCGGGCAACGCGCCTTCGCCCTGGCGCAGTTCCTGGGTCGTGTCCAGGCCGGCGGTGACACGCTCGCGAATGAGGCCGAGAACCTGATCGCGCTGCGCCAGCGTGCGTTGCAGCACCTCGCGCTGCTCCACCAGCCGGGCCAGCTGGACGTAGTTGCGCGCGACGTTGACGGCGAGCAGCACGCGGGCTGCGGCCGCATCGGCCTCTGCGGCACGCTGCGATCCGATCGCGGCGTCGAGCGCCGCACGGTTGCGGCCGAACAGGTCGAGATCCCACGAGCCGTTCAGCTGCAGCGTTCCTTGATTGATCATCGCGCCGGCCAGCGGCGGCGGATAGATGCCCGTCGCGGTGATGCGCTGACGCGAGGCGTCGGCCTCGCCGGTCAGCTGCGGCCCGTCGGCGGCGCGAGCGACGCCGACGTTCGCACCGGCACGCACGACGCGGGCCTGGGCGGCGCGCAGATTGGGCGAGCCGGCGACGGCCCTGGCGACCAACTCGTTCAGGGCCGGATCGCCGAAGCTCTGCCACCAGTCGGCGGCAACGGGCGAGCCGGCCGCAGCCGCGGCAACGCCGACGTTGGCCGGCTCGATCAGCGTCGAGGTCGAGACGATACCGGCCGGGTTGGCGCAGCCTGCCAGCGCCATGACGATGGTGGCGGTGAGAGCGATGACGATCGTCGTGATCGTGCGCGCGGCGTCTTCGGCGCGAACCCGTCGCCCGGGGTTGCAGCGGTTCATTTCATTGCCTTCGCCGCGCCTGCTTCGCCGTTGTCCAGCATGCGCTGCAGAAAACTCTTCAACTGGTTCCATTCCGCTTTCGAAAACCCGGCCAGGTGCGCGTTGAGGATCTCGGACAACTCGGCGGGCACGCGGTCGGCCGCGACCTCGCCTTCGGGCGTGAGCTCGATGCGCACGACGCGACGATCGTCGGTCGAGCGCAGTCGCCGGCAAAAGCCCTTGGTCTCCAGCCGATCGAGCAGGCGCGTCATCGCGCCGGGGTCGGTCTGCAGCTCGCGCGCCAGCTCGGCCACCGTCGATGCGCGGGCGTTGCGCAGCATGAAGAGCGGCCCCCATTGCGCATGCGTGATGCCCTGCGGCTCCAGCCGCCTGTCGGCGGAATGCGCGATCATCATCAGCACCCGTTTCATCAGGTAGCCGACGCTTTCGTCGACGGAGTAACCGGCGGCGCTGTAGAAATTCACCGGACAGGGGATTTGCGACATTCGAGAAATATACGTGCTTAGGCAATAGATGTCAAGGCTTTCATTGCAATGGCTCTGACTGCCGTCGCTTTATTTGCTCAAGCTTGCTTCGCCGTGCCATCGCCGCTCGCCCGGCCACCTAAACTTTGCCGATGACCAGTGCGTCGCCCTCCCCGCCCGCGCCGCCGCGGAACGTTCGATCGCTCGCAGGCCTGCTGCCCTTCCTGCGGCCCTACCGGATGCGCATCGCCGCCGCGGCCCTGTTTCTCGTGCTGGCTGCGGCCAGCACGCTGGTCTTTCCGGTCGCGCTGCGCGCCCTGATCGACCAGGGTTTCGTGGCCACCGATCCCGGCGCCCGGGTCATGGCCCTGCGCCAGCACTTCTTCGCCCTGTTCGGCGTCGGCGCGGCGCTCGGCATGTTCTCTGCTGCGCGCTTCTACATGGTGAGCTGGCTCGGCGAGCGCGTCACGGCCGATCTGCGCAACGCCGTCTATGCCCACGTCGTCCGGCAGAGCCCCGAGTTCTTCGAGACGACGCAGACCGGGGAAGTGCTCTCGCGCCTGACCACCGACACCACGCTCGTGCAGACCGTGGTCGGCTCGAGCCTGTCGATGGGCCTGCGCAACACCGTCATGGGGATCGGCGCGATGGCGATGCTCATCATCACGAATCCGGTGGTGATGACGCAGGTCCTCGCCATCCTCGTGCTGGTGGTGTTGCCGTCGCTCTACTTCGGCCGCCGCGTGCAACGGCTCTCGCGCGCCAGCCAGGACCGCATCGCCGATTCGAGCGCGATCGCTGCCGAGGTGCTCAACGCCGTTCCCGTGGTGCAGAGCTACATGCAGGAAGAGCGCGAGGCGGCGCGCTTCACCGTCTCGACCGAGCGCGCCTTCGGAACCGCCGTGCGGCGAACGACGATGCGCTCGTTCCTGGTCGCCTTCATCATCACCGCCACCTTCGGCGCGCTGCTGTGGGGCCTGTACCAGGGCACGCAGGCGGTGGTCCGCGGCGACATCAGCGCAGGCCACCTCGGCGAGACCGTCGTCTACGTGATCATCCTGGTGAGCAGCGTCGCGGTGCTGTCCGAGGTCTACGGCGATCTGCTGCGCGCCGCAGGCGCGACCGAGCGGCTGATGGAGCTTCTGCAACTGCGCTCGCCGATCGTCTCGCCGGCCGCACCGGAAGCGCTGTCGGCACCTTCGGGCGGCGCTGCGGTCAATCTCGAGCACGTGACCTTCCGCTATCCGTCGCGGCCGCTGCATCCGACCCTGATCGATTTCAGCCTGGCCGTCGCGCCCGGCGAAACGGTGGCGCTGGTCGGGCCGAGCGGCGCCGGCAAGAGCACCGTGTTCCAGCTGATCCTGCGCTTCTACGATGTCGAGGCAGGTGCCGTACGCATCGACGGCACGCGCGTCGATCACGCCTCGCTCGAGGCGCTGCGTTCGCGCATCGGCATCGTGCCGCAGGACAGCGTCATCTTCTCCGCCGACGCGATGGAAAACATCCGCTACGGCCGGCCTGAGGCGACGGATGCCGAGGTCGTCGCCGCGGCGACCGCCGCGTACGCCAACGACTTCATCGCCGCCTTGCCGCAGGGCTACAAGACCTTCCTCGGCGAGCGCGGCGTGCGCCTGTCGGGTGGCCAGCGGCAGCGCATCTCGATCGCCCGGGCGATGCTGAAGAACCCGCCGCTGCTGCTGCTCGACGAAGCCACCAGCGCGCTCGACGCCGAAGGCGAACGGATGGTGCAGGCCGCGCTCGAATCGGCGATGCAGCACCGGACGACCCTGGTGATCGCGCACCGGCTGGCGACGGTGCAGCGCGCCGACCGGATCGTCGTCGTCGAGGCCGGCCAGGTCGTCGAGACCGGTACGCACGCCGAGCTGGTCGCTGCCGGCGGTCTGTACGCGCGGCTCGCGGCCCTGCAGTTCGATCGCTAGGGCCTGTTAGCGCTATGGGAGGGATCGCGTGACTCAGCAAACGGGCGCCCGCAAGGCGCAAAGCGCAGCCTTAGGTTGCCTACGGCGAGCATTTGCAACGCGGCGGGCGCCCGTTTGCTGAGATCACCCGCATGGCCGGGCGATCCCTCCCATAGCGCTAACAGGCCCTAGATAATCGGCCGATGCAAGCCGCCTCGCCCGCATCCGACGCCGTCGCCGCCCGACCGGTTCGATCGCAATACGAAGACTTCATGCGCCACGTGCGCGACCACGGCCTCGCCAAGGGCGACCGCACCGGCACCGGCACGACAAGCGTCTTCGGCTACCAGATGCGGTTCGACCTGCAGGAAGGCTTTCCGCTGGTGACGACGAAGAAGGTGCACTTGCGCTCGATCATCCTCGAGCTGCTGTGGTTCTTGCGCGGCGAACGCAATGCAAGGTGGCTGCAGGAACGCGACGTGACGATCTGGAACGAGTGGGCCGCAGCCGACGGCGATCTCGGCCCGGTCTACGGCGTGCAATGGCGTTCCTGGCCGTCTCCAGGTGGCGGCAGCATCGACCAGATCGCCCGCGTCGTGCAGCAGCTCAAGACCGATCCGGACTCGCGCCGCATCATCGTCAGCGCCTGGAACGTCGCTGCCCTGCCCGACATGGCGCTGCTGCCCTGCCACGCCCTGTTCCAGTTCTACGTGGCGCCCGCCGCCACGCCCGATGCGCGGCCGCGTCTCAGCTGCCAGCTCTACCAGCGTAGCGCCGACATCTTCCTGGGCGTTCCGTTCAACATCGCCAGCTACGCATTGCTCACGCACATGCTGGCGCAGCAGTGCGACTTCGACGTCGGCGACTTCATCTGGACCGGCGGCGACTGCCACATCTACAGCAACCACGCCGAGCAGGTCGCGCTGCAGCTGTCGCGCCCGCCGAGGCCGTACCCGACGCTCGAGATCCTGCGCCGGCCGACCTCGATCTTCGACTACGCCTACGACGATTTCGCGATCGCCGGGTACGACCCGCATCCGGCGATCAAGGCGCCGGTCGCCGTCTGACGGGCACGCGAGCGTCGTCTTGCGCCGCCAGAGCGTGGCGCAATTCACTCCGTGGCGCCCGCCGAGCTTGGCACTGGGGCGCGAGCAGCGCTAAAGTGAAAGGATGTCCACCAATTACCTGGCGCCGACAGCTGCCGAGCTCGAACGCGAGTGGGGCCTCGCCCTCGCCGACGACTGGCAGACCGAGATCGAACCGGGCGACTACGCTCCCATCATCCGGCGCTTCGGCGTCGGTGCAGCGGCGCAGCGCGAAGTGGTCGTGGCCCGATTCGGCCTGCTGCCTGCGTCGGCCAAGACCGTGAAGCCGCCGGCGTCCACCGCCAACGCCCGCACCGAAACGGCAGCCAGCCGCACCAACTTCAAGGCGGCCTGGGCGGAGCGGCAGTGGTGCATTGTTCCGGCACAGTGCTTCTACGTGCCCTACTACGCCGACGGATCCAAGCGCTCGGAGCGCTGGCGCGTTCGCCGCACCGACCGCTCGCCTTTGAGCATCGCCGGCCTCTGGGACCGCTGGGTCGGCGAGGACGGCCAGTCGATCGTCAGCTTTTCCTTGCTGACGCTCAACTGCGACCTGCATCCGCTGCTTTCGCGCTTTCACCGCGCCCAGAGCGACAAGGGCGAAGCGAACGAAAAGCGCACGCTCGCACTGCTCGCCGAGGAAGACTTCGACGAATGGCTCGACACGCCGCCGGGGCGCGCGCCGATGTATTTCGGCACCTTCAGCAAGGACGATCTCGAGGCCGAGCCGGCGCCGGCCAGCGCCGCTCGCCGCACGACGATGATGATGCCGCTCGACTCGGAGCTCTGAGCTCCGAGACGGCCGAGCGCACCCGTCGCGTCGACGCGGCGGCATCGCAGCACTTTGCTAACCTCGGCGTCGCCATGACGCCGAGCCGTGCCGACACCAGCCATGCCGAGATCCGCGATGCGGTCCGGTCGCTGTGCGCGCAATTCCCCGATGCCTACTTTCGCCGCATCGACGCCGAACGCGGCTACCCCGAGGAATTCGTCAAGGCCCTGACCAGCGCCGGCTGGCTCGCGACCATGATTCCCGAGGCCTACGGCGGCGCCGGCCTCGGCCTCGCCGAGGCGTCGGTGGTGATGGAGGAGATCAACCGCGCCGGCGGCAACTCCGGGGCGTGCCATGGCCAGATGTACAACATGGGCACCTTGCTGCGCCATGGCTCGCCGGCGCAGAAGGAGCGCTTCCTGCCGCGCATCGCCAGCGGCGAGTGGCGCCTGCAGTCGATGGGCGTCACCGAGCCGGGCAGCGGCAGCGACACGACGCAGATCAGGACGACGGCGGTGCGGCGCGGCGACCGCTACGTGATCGACGGCCAGAAGGTCTGGATCTCGCGCGTGCAGCACTCCGACTTCATGATCCTGCTGGCCCGGACCACGCCGATCGCGCAGGTGCAAAAGCGCTCGGCCGGCCTGTCGATCTTCATCGTCGACATCCGCGACGCGATCGGCAAGGGCATGACCGTGCGGCCGATCGCCAACATGGTCAATCACGAGACCAGCGAGCTCTTCTTCGAGCAACTCGAGATTCCGGCCGAAAACCTGATCGGCGAGGAAGGCAAGGGCTTTCGCTACATCCTCGACGGACTCAATGCGGAGCGCACGCTGATCGCGGCGGAGTGCATCGGCGACGGCCGCTGGTTCATCGACCGCGTCACCCGCTACGTCGGCGAGCGGCGCGTCTTCGGACGGCCGATCGGCCAGAACCAGGGCGTGCAGTTTCCGATCGCCGAGGCGCACATCGAGGTCGAGGCAGCCGACCTGATGCGCTGGACAGCGTGCCGCCTCTTCGACGCGCACGCGCCCTGCGGCGCCGAGGCGAACATGGCGAAATACCTCGCGGCCAAGGCGTCGTGGGAAGCGGCCAACGCGGCGATCCAGTTCCACGGCGGCTTCGGCTTCGCTGCCGAATACGACGTCGAGCGCAAGTTTCGCGAGACCCGGCTCTATCAGGTGGCGCCGATCTCGACCAACCTGATCCTCGCCTACGTGGCCGAGCACGTGCTCGGCTTGCCGCGCTCGTACTGATCCGGGCCGAGCCGCGACACGCAGATGCGATGAGCACGCCGCGCGACACGTTTTCGGACTGGATCGGCCGCAGCGAGACGCGGTGCGACACGATCACGCCGACGCCGTGGCTGGCCCTTGCCGCGACGCTCGACCTTGCCGCCCCCGATGCGGCCGCGGGTACGCCACTGCCGCCGCTGGCGCATTGGCTGTACGCGCTGCCCTTGCACCGCGCCTCGGAGATCGGCACCGACGGCCACGCGAAGCGGGGCGGCTTCCTGCCGCCGATCGACCTGCCGCGCCGCATGTGGGCCGGCGGCCGCTTCGAGTTCCACCATCCGCTCCGCGTCGGCGACGGCGTGACGCGCACCTCGACCATCGAGAACGTGACTTCGAAATCCGGACAGAGCGGCCCACTCGTCTTCGTGACCGTACGGCACGACTGGCAACGCGACGGTGCGTCGCACGCCGCGCTGTCGGAATGGCATGACATCGTCTATCGCGACGCGCCGTCCGCAGGAGCCGCGGCACCGGCCTCTCGCTATTCACCCTGTCGGCGTCTCGGACCCCGCGGC
>DAIMIM010000104.1:0-9706 GCA_036722755.1 Caldimonas sp.
AGGGCCGCACCTACAAGAGCTATCGCGGCATGGGCTCGATCGGCGCGATGCAGCAAGGCTCGGCGGACCGCTACTTCCAGGAAGGCGAGGCCAGCGCAGCCGATGCGGTGGGCGGCGCCAAGCTGGTGCCCGAAGGCATCGAAGGCCAGGTTCCGTACAAGGGCTCGATCGTCGCCATCATCTTCCAGATGGGCGGCGGCCTGCGTGCCGCGATGCACTACTGCGGCTGCGCCAGCATCGCCGAGATGCACGAGAAGGCGGAGTTCGTCGAGATCACGTCGTCGGGCATGCGCGAGAGCCACGTCCACGACGTGCAGATCACCAAGGAAGCGCCGAACTACCGCGCCGAATGACGGCTCCGTCTTCAGACCACCCGGCCGCGCCCTTGCGCGTGGCTCGCCAGGCGGCGATGCCGTTCATCATGGTCACGGTGCTGATCGACATGGTGTCGATCGGCCTGATCATTCCCGTGCTGCCGGCGCTGGTCGGCACCTTCACGTCCTCGCCGGCGGAGCAGGTGGCGTGGAATAGCGCGGTGATGTTCGCCTTCAGCATCGCCAACTTCTTCGCCTCGCCGTTGCTGGGCGCCTTCTCCGACAAGTACGGGCGCCGGCCGGTGCTGCTGGTCGGCTTCTGCGCGCTCTCGCTCAGCTTTTTCGTCACCGCCCTGGCAACGCAGCTCTGGATGCTGATCGCCGTGCGCCTGTTCGGCGGCGCGATGCAGTCGAACATCTCGGTGGCCAATGCCTACGTGGCCGATATCACGGCCCCGGCCGATCGCGCCAAGCGCTTCGGCCTGCTCGGCGCGATGTTCGGCATGGGCTTCATCCTTGGCCCGGTTCTCGGCGGCCTGCTCGGTGCGCGCAACCTGCACCTGCCTTTCTTCGTCGCCGGCACGCTGGCGCTCGTCAACCTGACGTACGGCTACTTCGTGCTGCCCGAATCGCTGCCGCCGAGCCGGCGCCGGCCGGTCGAGTGGCGCACGGCGCTGAACCCGATCGCCTCGCTGACGCGGCTGGGCCGGCTCGGCGGCGTCGGCATGCTGGTCGCGGTGGTCGCGTGCACGGGCCTGGCGCAGTTCATCATGTATTCGAGCTGGGTGCTCTTCACCAAGTTCAAGTTCGGCTGGGGCCCGCTCGAGAACGGCTGGTCGCTGTTCACGGTCGGCGTCGTCTCGGCGCTGGTGCAGGGCCTGCTGATGGGACGCCTGTTGAGGCGTTTCTCGCCGCAGCGGCTGGCGCTGATGGGCCTCGTGTCGTCGACGTTCGCGTATCTCGCCTGGGGCGCGATCAGCCATGGCTGGATGATGTATGTCGTGATCGTCCTCAACGTCCTCGGTGTCACCGTGGCGGCGTCAATCCAGAGCATCATTTCCGGCGCCGCCGACGCGACGACGCAGGGCCGGACGATGGGCGCTGTGAGCTCGCTGCAGAGCCTGATGGCGGTCATCGCTCCGGCGGTGACGGCGCCTCTGCTCGGATCGGTCTCGCATTTTCCCGAGGGCGACTGGCGCATCGGCGCGCCGTTCTATTTCTGCGCCCTGATCCAGCTCGTCGCCTTCGCGCTGGCGTGGATCCACTTCAGGAATGCGCGCCGGGCCCGGCTCGTCGCCGCCGGCGCCTGACGTCACCACCGCACCGCCATGCACGACAAGATCCTCATTCTCGATTTCGGCTCGCAGGTCACGCAGCTCATCGCCCGGCGGGTGCGTGAAGCGCATGTCTTTTGCGAGATCCACCCGAACGACGTCGACGACGCCTTCGTGCGCGACTTCGCGCCGAAGGCGATCATCCTTTCCGGCAGCCATGCGTCGACGTACGAAGAGCATGAATTGCGGGCGCCGAAGGCGGTGTTCGAGCTCGGCGTGCCGGTGCTCGGCATCTGCTACGGCATGTTCACCATGGCCGAGCAGCTCGGCGGCCAGGTCGAGGCGAGCACGCACCGCGAGTTCGGCTACGCCGAGGTGCGCGCGCGCGGCCACACCCGCCTGCTCGACGGCCTGGAAGATTTCGCGACCGGCGCCGGCCACGGCATGCTCAAGGTCTGGATGAGCCACGGCGACAAGGTCACCGAGCTGCCGCCGGGCTTCGCGCTGATGGCCTCGACGCCGAGCTGCCCGATCGCCGGCATGGCCGACGAAAGCCGCGGCTACTACGCGGTGCAGTTTCATCCCGAGGTCACGCACACGGTGAAGGGCCGCGAGATCCTCGAGCGCTTCGTGCTCGACATCGCCGGCGCCAGGCCAGACTGGGTGATGGGCAACTACATCGACGAGGCTGTCGCGAAGATCCGCGAGCAGGTCGGCGACGACGAAGTAATCCTCGGTCTGTCGGGCGGCGTCGACTCGAGCGTCGCCGCGGCGCTGCTGCACAAGGCGATCGGCGACCGGTTGACCTGCGTCTTTGTCGACCACGGGCTGCTGCGTCTCGACGAAGGCCGCATGGTGATGGAGATGTTCGCCGGTCGATTGCACGTCAAGGTGATCGCCGTCGACGCCAGCGAGCAGTTCCTGGGCCACCTCGCCGGCGTCAGCGATCCCGAGGCCAAGCGCAAGATCATCGGCCGCGAGTTCGTCGAGGTGTTCACGCACGAGGCGGCGAAGCTGAAGCAGGCCAAGTGGCTGGCGCAGGGGACGATCTATCCCGACGTCATCGAGTCGGGCGGCGCCAAGACCAAGAAGGCGATCACGATCAAGAGCCACCACAACGTCGGCGGCCTGCCGGCGACGCTCGGGCTGAAACTGCTGGAGCCCTTGCGCGAATTGTTCAAGGACGAGGTGCGCGAGCTCGGCGTGGCGCTCGGGCTGCCGCACGACATGGTCTATCGCCATCCGTTCCCCGGCCCGGGACTGGGCGTGCGCATCCTCGGCGAAGTGAAGAGCGAGTACGCCAACCTGCTGCGGCGCGCCGATGCGATCTTCATCGAGGAGCTGCGCAACACGCTCGATCCGGCGAGCGGGAAGAGCTGGTACGAGCTGACGAGCCAGGCCTTCGTCGTGTTCCTGCCGATCCGCAGCGTCGGCGTGATGGGCGACGGCCGCACCTACGAGCACGTCGTCGCCCTGCGCGCCGTGCAGACCAGCGACTTCATGACGGCCGACTGGGCCGAGCTGCCCTACGCGTTGCTGAAGAAGGTGTCGAGCCGCATCATCAATGAGGTCCGCGGCATCAATCGCGTCACCTACGACGTGTCGTCGAAGCCGCCGGCGACGATCGAGTGGGAGTGACGATGAAAGCAGTCTTCGGAATCGTCTCGTTGCTGATCGTCCTTGCCGTGGTCGGCGTCGTCGCGACGCGGCAGATGCAGGCAAACGTCGCCGCGGTAAGCCATGCGGGCGTGTCCGGGATCGCCGCAAGCGACCCGAATGCCGTGGGCGTGCGAGAGCAATCGCGAGTGCTGCAGGACCAGGTTCGCGACCAGGTCGCCCGAAGCGTTCAGCAGGGCGCCGATCGGGCCGCCAGCGCAGATCAATGAACGCGGTCGACGCGGACCAGCACGCTTCGACGTCGGGTCTCGGCCGATGACGACGCTCGACGAAGCGGCGATGCATGTCGCGCTCGACCAGGCACAGAACGCCCGTCTCGTCGGCGAGGTGCCGGTCGGCGCAGTGATCTATCGGAGCACGGCCGAGGGTCGGCAGATCGTCGCCACCGGCTACAACCGGCCGATCACCGACCACGACCCGACCGCGCATGCGGAGATCGTCGCGTTGCGCCACGCCGCCAAGCTTCTCGGCAACTATCGGCTACCGGAATGCGAGATCTACGTGACGCTCGAGCCCTGTGCGATGTGCGCCATGGCCTTGCTCCATGCCCGCGTGAAGCGCGTCGTCTTCGGGGCACGCGACCCGAAAGCCGGCGCTGCCGGCTCCATCGTCGACATCTTCGGCAATCCGGCGCTGAACCACCACACCGAGGTCGTCGCCGGGGTGCTGGCCGACGCGTGCGGCGAGACGCTGCGCTCGTTCTTCGCCGAGCGGCGCGAGCACTACAGGCAGCGGCGCGCGACGCCGACATTGACGTTGCCTTTTGACGCCGACCCCGTGCACGGGGCCGGCAGCGGCAACACGTCGGGCGCCGAACACGCGCCGATCCCGGCAGGCGAGTCGCTCGAGATCGACGGCGAGGCCGACCAATGAACGATCCCGATCGACCCTCGCTGATCCTCTTTTCACCGGCCGGCGTGCTGCGCTCGGTCGCGCCGCTGCGGCGCGCGGCGACGCGGCTCGGCAAGCTCGGTTTCGCGGTCGAGACCGACGCCGCCGCGACGCTGCGCGCCCAGCGGTTTGCCGGCAGCGACGAGATGCGGCTCGCCGCATTGCACCGCGTTGCCGACGCGCGGCCGGCCGTCGCCCTGGCGACGCGCGGCGGCTATGGCCTGACCCGGCTGCTCGACCGCATCGAATGGAAGCGCATCGCCAGGAGCGTCGCCAAGGGCACACGTTGGGTCGGCATGAGCGATCTGACCGCGCTGCAGCTGGGCCTGCTCGCGCATGCCGACGGCGTGACCTGGGCCGGCCCGCTGGCCTGTGACGACTTCGGCAGGAGCGAGATCGACGGCGGTGTCGACGACGTGACGCAGGGATGCTTTCTGGAAGCGATGTCGGGGTCGCTCGAGGCCGTCGGCTTTCGCACCGAGCCGGGCTTCGACGGGCTCGAGGCGCGCGGCACGCTCTGGGGCGGCAACCTCTGCGTCCTCAATTCCCTGCTGGCGACGCCGCATTTTCCGCGCATCAAGGGTGGCATCCTTTTTCTCGAGGACGTCAACGAGCATCCCTACCGGATCGAACGTAACCTGCTCCAGCTGCAACAGGCCGGCGTTCTCGATGCGCAGCGTGCCATCGTGCTGGGCGCATTCACCGCCTGGCGCAAATCGCCCAACGATCGTGGCTACACGATGAAGACCGTGCTTCAGCACCTGCGCTCGGTCACCCGGACGCCCGTTCTCACTGGCCTGCCGTTCGGCCACGTCGCGACCAAGGTGTGCCTGCCGGTCGGTGCGCGCGTCGAGCTGGTTGTCGCCGGACGCGATGTCTTCATCGGCTGGCACGCAGCGCTGCATGCCCATGCCTGAGCAGGGCGACCCGCCCGGCGCGTGCCCTTATGATCGCCGGCTGCTGCGCACCCGGTCGGCCACGAGCCCCGGGGAGTCGAATCGCCGCCGCGCCGATCCGCGCGTCGGTGCCACCTGGAAGGGAACCGTCATGCGAGCATGGGTCGTGTCGCTCGGGCAACGCCCGGCATGGCGCCGCGCTCTCGGCGCCGCCCTCGCCGCCATCGGCGCCGGCGCGCTGCTCGGTGGCTGCAACAACAACCCGTTGCCGAGCGACGCCTCTGCGACGAACACGCTCTTCAGCGCGAACATCGAGACCTCGCCGCGGCACCTCGACCCGACCGCCTCGTACTGGAGCAACGACACGCCGTTCACCTACCAGATCTACGAGCCGCCCTATGGCTTTCACTATCTGAAGCGGCCGTTCGAGCTGGTTCCGAAGACGGCGACCGAAGTCGTCAAGCCGACCTACTACGACCGCGACGGCAAGCGTCTGCCCGACGACGTGCCCGGCGAGCAGGTCGCCGAGAGCGTCTACGACGTGCACATCAAGCCGGGCATCCTGTACCAGCCGCATCCGGCGTTCGCCAAGGATGCGCAGGGCAACTATCTCTACCACTCGATGAAGCCGGGCGAGCTCGGCAACCGGCGCACGCCGCTCGACTTCGAGAAGACGGGCACGCGCGAGCTGGTCGCGGAAGACTTCGTCTATGCGCTGAAGCGCCATGCGACGACGCGCATCACGACGCCGATCTACGGCATCTTCTCGGAGTACGTCGTCGGCCTGAAAGAGTACGGGCCGTTGGTCAAGGCCGAAGACGCCAAGCTCATGGCCGGACGCGATCCCTCGGACCAGGACAAGCCGTTTCTCGACTTCCGCAAGTGGCCGCTGGCCGGTGCCACCGCGCCCGAGAAATACCTGCTGCGCGTGCGCATCAAGGGCAAGTATCCGCAGTGGAGCTACTGGATGCAGATGACCTTCACGGCGCCGATTCCGTGGGAGGCCGATGCGTTCTACGCACAGCCGGGCATGGCGGCCTCGGGGCTCACGCTCGACATGTGGCCGATCGGCACCGGGCCTTACATGATGACCGAGTTCATCAAGGACCGGCGCCACGTGATGAAGCGCAATCCGAACTACCGCGGCGAGCTGTATCCGTGCGAAGGCGCACCCGGCGACAAGGAAGCCGGCCTACTCGACGACTGCGGCAAGAAGACGCCCTTCGTCGACACGCTGGTTTCGACGGTCGAGCGTGAGGCGACGCCGCAGCGCGCCAAATTCCGCCAGGGCTTTTACGACGTGGAAGTCTTCGAGCGCACCGACACCGGCATGGACTATCGGGTCGGCATGCAGGATTCCGAAGAAGTCCGCAAGGAATACGAGGGAAAGGGCTTTCGTCTCGACAGGTTCAGCGACGTGTCGAGTTGGATCATCGGCTTCAACATGCTCGACCCCGTGATCGGCCGCGGTGACACACCGGAGCAACAGGAGCGAAACCGCAAGCTCCGTCAAGCGATTTCGATCGCGATCGACTGGGAGGAGTTTTCGAAGATCTTCCCGAAGAAAGCCGGCGAGGTGGCGATGAGCCCGCTACCCAAAGGCATCTACGGTTCGCGTTTCGGCACGCCCGAAGGCATCGACCTGGTGACGCACAAGCTCGTCGACGGCCAGCCCGTGCGCCGCTCCATTGCCGAGGCGAAGCAGCTGATGGCCGAGGCCGGCTATCCGAACGGCCGCGACGCCAAGACCGGGCTGCCGCTCGTCATCAACTACGACTACTACGCGCCGGCCACGCCCGAGCGAAAGCCCGAGATCGACTGGGTGGTGCGGCAGTTCGCCAAGGTCGACATCCAGCTCGAGGTGCGCGCGACCGATAACAACCAGTTCCAGGACAAGGTCAGGAAGGGCAAGTACCAGGTTTTCTGGCTCGGCTGGAACGCCGACTATCCCGACGCAGAAAACTTCATGTTCCTGCTCTACGGTCCGAACGGCAAGACCAGGTTCGACGGCGAGAACACGGCGAACTATGCGAACCCCGACTACGACCGGTTGTTCGCCAAGATGAAGCTGCTCGACAACGGCCCGGAAAAGCAGGCCGTCATCGATTCGCTGGTGAAGATCGCGCAGAACGACGCGCCGTGGAGCTTCGGCTATTTCCCGTATTCATCGGCTGCCGTCCAGCACTGGGTCTACAACTCCAAGCCCGCCATCCTCGTTCGCGACCAGGGCCGCTATCTGCGGCTCGACCCGGCCGAGCGCGTTGCGCGGCTGAAGACATGGAACAAGCCGGTGTGGTGGCCGATGGCGCTCGTCGCCGCGCTCATCGCCGCGTTGCTCCTGGTGGCGGTGCGGAGCTTTCGCCGACGCGAGCGCACCAACGCGCGCGGCGAAGTTCTCGCCGCCTGACGCGCCGGCTCTCCTTGCATGGGCTATTACCTGGTTCGCCGCGTCCTGTACGGCTTTCTCATCCTGCTCGGCGTCAATCTCGCCACCTTCTTTCTCTTCTTCACCGTCAACACGCCAGACGACATGGCGCGCCTGAACATCGGCGGCAAACACGTCAATCAGGAAGTCATCGACAAGTGGAAGTCGGAGCGCGGCTACGACAAGCCGCTCTATCTCAACGAGAAGAAGCAGGGCGTCGAGCGGATCACCGACACGATGTTCTGGGAGCGCTCCGTCTCGCTCTTCACGCTGCATTTCGGCCGCGCCGATTCCGAAAGCGCTGGCGACATCGGCCATGAGGTGTCGACGCGGATGTGGGTCAGCCTGCAGCTCGCCTTGCCGCTGTTCATCCTGCAGGTGATCGCGAGCACCGCATTCGCGCTGCAGCTGGTGATGTTTCGCAACACGCGGCTCGACTTCTGGGGCGTCGTCGCGTGCGTGGTGATGCTCTCGATCTCGAGCCTGTTCTACATCATCGTCGGCCAGTTCATGTTCTCGCGGGTGCTCAAGCTCGCGCCGATTTCCGGCTACGTCAACGGCCTCGACGTTGTCAAGTTCCTGCTCCTGCCGATCGGGCTGTCGCTGCTTGCCCGCCTCGGTGCGGAGGCGCGCCTGTACCGGGCGATGTTTCTCGAGGAGTCGAACAAGGACTACGTCCGTACCGCCCGCGCCAAGGGCCTGGCCGAGACCTGGGTGCTGGTGCGGCATGTGCTGCGCAACGCGTTGATTCCGATCATCACCAGCGCCGGCGGCTACCTGCCGTATGTCTTTCTCGGCAGCCTCGTCTTCGAGAATTTCTTCGGGCTGCCCGGGCTCGGCGCCTATGCGATCGAGGCCATCACCAAGCAGGACTTCGCAATCGTCCGGACGATGGTCTTCGTCGGTGCGGTGCTCTACATCGCCACCAACATCCTGATCGACGTCGCCTACACCTGGGTCGACCCACGTGTTCGCCTGACCTGAAAGCCGAGCCGTGCCGAAGATCGTTCTTCTGTGGACCGACGTCGCCGTCTGGCTGCTCGTCGCGGGCCTGGTCTATTACGCGTTCGTCGTTCGCCGCAATCCCGATCTTCGGGCCACCTGGCGCAAGGTCTTTCGCGATTCAGCTCCTTTGGCGTCGTCGGTGATCCTGGTGGCCTTTCTGGTCGTGACGATGCTTGACAGCGTTCACTTCCGCTCCCTGCTTCCGCCGGCGCCGGGAGTGCAGGGCGGCGCCGCCGCCTACGACACGCGCACGCGCTCGGTGCTCGACGTGGTTCTGAGAGGCCTGGTCGGCTCGCGCGAGGCCACCTATTCGCGGCCGCTCGCCTATGTCGGTTTCACGAAGGAATCGCTTGTCGTCGATGGCGCCATGAAGCGGGTCGCGCCACGGCTCATCTATGGTGGCGCGGAACTCACCGATCCGGCGCACCAGTGGGCAGGCGACGTTGCGTCGCGCGCCGGCATCGGGCTTGCCGGCGGCCTGCTGGTCGCGGCCGTGCTCTCGGCGCTGCTGGTCGCGTGGGTGGCGCGCGGCGAGAGGATGGGTTGGCGCGCGACGGCCGCCGGCATTGCGCACGACGCCTACCCGGTCCGCTGGCGCACGGCGATCCTCACCATCGTCGCCTTCTGCATTCTCGGCGGCCCGGTCGCCGCCTTGATGAACCACTACCACGTGCTGGGCACCGACCTCACCGGCAACGACGTGCTGCTGCAGGCGCTCAAGAGCATCCGGACGGCGTTCGTGATCGGCACGCTGGCGACGATGGCGACGCTTCCGGTCGCGGTCACGCTCGGCATCATGGCGGGCTACTTCCGGGGCTGGGTGGACGAGGTCATCCAGTACCTCTACACGATGGTGGCGTCGATCCCGAACGTGCTGCTCATCGCCGCCTGCGTGCTCATGGTCCAGGTCTTTCTCGACAAGCATCCTGAGATGTTCGAGACCGGCGTCGAGCGCGCCGATCTGAAGCTCTTCCTGTTGTGCGCGGTGCTCGGCCTGACCAACTGGGCGGGCTTGTGCCGGCTGCTTCGCGGCGAAACGCTCAAGTTGCGCTCGCTCGACTACGTCCAGGCGGCGAATGCCTTCGGCATCAGCAGCGCCCGCATCATGGTGCGGCACATTTTCCCGAACGTCGCGCATCTCATGCTGATCGTCACCGTGCTCGACTTCTCGTCGCTGATCCTCTACGAGGCGGTGCTCAGCTACGTCGGCGTCGGCGTCGATCC
>DAIMIM010000105.1:0-9699 GCA_036722755.1 Caldimonas sp.
CGGTGCGCAGCAGCGCGAAGTCGGCCCGCGTGTCGTTGTGCTGCGGCGCCAACACCCTCGGCATGCCGGACGGCGCAAGATCGTTGCGCTGATACCAGACGGTCTTGTTCTGCAGTCCGGCCGTGCTCGCGACCGGAATCGGGAAGCGGTCGGCAAAGCCGCGAACGCCGTGCATCGATCCGAAGTAATGATCGAAGCTGCGGTTTTCCATCATGAGCAGCACGACATGCTCGACGTCGCGGATCGTCTTGCTACGCGTATTGCCCGGAATCGCGAGCGCCCGCTGGATGGCCGGTGGAAATGCGCTCCACGCGGCGGCGCCAGCGGACGTGCCGGCCATCTTGCGCAGGAACTGGCGACGGGTCGGCGTGTGCATCGCCAGAATTGTCGCCCTGATCCCAATTGACCGTTGACGGCGTATTGGTGAACTAATACAGTCGGCAGATGCGCTTCGACATCCTCCCGTCGTCCACCGAGCCGATCTATCGGCAGATCGTCGAGCAGGTGCGGCGCCACGTCGCGAGCGGGCGGTCGCGCCCGGGCGAGGAGCTTCCCAGCGTGCGTGCGCTGGCCGAGACACACGCCATCAACCCGATGACCGTCAGCAAGGCCTACAGCCTGCTCGAAAGCGAAGGCCTGCTGCAACGCCGACGCGGCGTCGGCATGGTGGTGGCGCTGCGCGGACGGCCGATGCCTGCCGCGCAGCGATTGGCGCTGCTCGAGCCGGCGCTGGTCGAGGCGGCTCGCCAGGCCGGCCAGCTCGGTGTCGGCGACGCCGATGCGCTGCATCTCTTCGAGAAATGCCTGCGTCGCCAACAGACGACGCGAACACGCCAGAAACTCTCCGAGGAAAAACCATGAGCGCAAGCGCCCTCGCCATCGATGCCAGCGGCCTGTGCCTGAGCTACGACGCGCGTCGCGTGCTCGACGATCTGTCGCTGTCGGTGCCTGCGGGCGCCGTCGTCGGCCTCGTCGGTCCGAACGGGTCGGGCAAGAGCACGCTGCTTCGCTGCCTGCTCGGTCTGAGCGTTGCCGATTCCGGTGAAAGCCACCTGCTCGGCTGCCCTTCGCTCCTGCTCGACGATCCGACGCGGGAACGGCTGGGCTACGTGGCGCAGACGCCCGATCTCTTCGAATGGATGGAGGCGTGGGAGCACATCGAAACCATCGGCCGCGCCTATGCGAACTGGTCGCCCGAGCGCGCAGCGCGGCTGGCGGTTCAGCTTGGCCTTCCACTCGGCGCGACCGCGGGCTCGCTGTCTGTCGGCGACCAGCAAAAGCTTGCCGTCGTGCTCGCCTTGTCGCACGACCCTGATCTTGTTCTCATGGACGAGCCGGTCGCGAGCCTCGATCCGATCGCGCGCCGCGCCTTCATGAGAACGCTGTTCGCCTACCGCGAAGACGGAGCCGCGCCGCGGACCGTGCTGATCAGCAGCCACCAGCTCGGCGATCTGGAGCGCGTCGTGTCTCACGTCGCTTTCATGCGCGCCGGGCGAATTCAGCTGATGGATGAATGGGATGCGCTCATCGAACACGTCCGTGTCGTCGCAGGGCCCCCGCCGGCCGGCGCACTGCACGTCGCTCGCGATGGTCGCGCCCTCGTCGATCTGCGCCGCACGCCTTGCGCAGTCGAAGGCAGCCCCGTCGGGCTCGACGAGCTCTTCGTGCTGCTCAACACATGAGCGCATTTCCTACCCGCAAGCCGATGCGAGGCCCTGCCGCGCAGGCCCGCACGCTCACACTCGGCCGGACGGTGCTGCGTCGCTCCATGGGGACGCTGTTTGCCATCGTCATGCTGGGCATGACCCTCGGCTTCGCGCTCGGACAGACCGGGCCGGCAGCCAACGCGTGGCTTCTCGGCCTCGCGTCGGTGATCGCCGGGTGGTACTCGAGCCAGGTGACCAGCGCTGCAGCCAAGGCACAGCGGGTGATGGCGACCGCCATCGCGCCAACGTCGGCGATGCGGGCGTGGCGCCGTGGCTGGCTGCAGGCCGAAGCCCTTCTCTGGTTGGTCTTCGCGGGCATCTGCCTGCTGGTGATCGCCTGGCACGACGGGCTCGGCGACAGCGCATGGAGCATCCCGGGCGCCGTTCTGACGGCCCAGGCGCTGGGTGCATGGGCGGCACTTGCCAGCCAGGGCCGCGTTCCTCAGGCCTGGTGGGCGGCCCCGTGGATCTGGGCCGTTGCGTGGATCGTCTACATGCGAAGCGAGTGGAACGGAACGTTCGCTGTAGCGGCATGGGTGGATGCGTCGCTCGTGCTTGTGGGCGCGGCGAGCCTGTTCGCAGCGCACCGCATCCTCGAGCCGCTCGTTCGGCTTTCGACACGATGGATGCTGCCGACTGACGCGAAGTCTGGCTTGCGCAGGTATTTGCAACGCTGGACGTCGCTCAACGCCGCGCCGCGTGGCTACTGGTGGCAGTCTTGGTACTTCGTCCTGTATCTGTCTCTGTACACCGTCTGGCAGGGACCAAGCGGTGTCGGCCTGCTGGCCTCCCCGTCGTTGCCGATGCGCCTCCTCTGGCTTTTCTTCATCGGGATCGTCTGCGGCGGGTCTCTTTCCGTGCGGGAGCTGCATTGGCGACGCTGGCTGCTCCCGGGCGCGCCTCTTCGAAACCGCATCGGCAGCGAGCTGTTCAGGTCGACCGCGACCATGTATCTGATCGCCCTGCCACCTCTCGCCGCACTGAGCGCCCTCGTTGCTTGGCGGTTGGGAATGTCGCCGCACGATCTCGGTGTTCACGCCCTGCGCGGATTGATGACGATTCCAGAGCTCGCCTTCGCCATCGCAGCGGCAGACGCTCTCGCCGCCGTGCTCAAGGGCCGCATGAACAAGCTCGTGCCGTGGTTGGTCGTCGGGGTCGTGCTGCTCGTCGGCTTGGCGCTCGGAGGGCTCGTGTATGCGTCGAAGGCCTGGCCGGACAGCGTGGCCGGCCATTGGCCGCAGGCAGGAGCGGCCTACGCACTGACGTTGCTCGTCGTCGCCGCGGGGCTGGTCGTCGTGGCCAATCGGCTCTGGCGCCGCCGCGATCTGCACGACCTGCTTCGGCGCAACGCTGGCGCGTGGTGACGGTGCGGCGCGCCGCCGCGCGCCCTGCAGGCATCGCCGAGTCGGCTCACAATCGCCCGCCAATCCCGCACGGTCCTGCCCGCCCCACGAAAGGTTCACGATGCTTCCATTCCACTTTCGGAAAACCGCGCACGCTGCTGCGCTGGTCCTTGCCGCCGCGTTCTGCACCGTCGCCGTTGCCCCGACCGAGGCCGCCGCACCGATGGCGAAAACGCAGGCTCCGGGCTACTACCGCATGATGCTCGGCGCCTTCGAGATCACCGCGCTGAACGACGGCTTCTTCGACCTGCCGGTCGACAAGCTGCTGAAGCAGCCGGCCGCGAAGACCGACGCCGCCCTCGCGAGATATTTCCAGAAGCCGCCGGTCGAAACGTCGGTCAACGCATTCCTGATCAACACCGGCGCCAAGCTCGTGCTGATCGACACCGGCACCGGCGGCTTGAGCGGCCCCACCGCCGGCGTCCTGCTCGCGAACCTGCAGGCCGCGGGCTACAAGCCGGAGCAGGTCGATGACATCTTCATCACGCACATGCACGGCGACCACGTCGGCGGGCTCTCGCACGACGGCGTGGCGCTGTTTCCGAACGCCCAGGTGCATGCCGGCAAGGCCGACGTCGACTACTGGCTGAACCCTGCGAACATGGACAAGGCGCCCGACTCGGTCAAGGGCTTTTTCCGGACGGCGATGGCCTCGCTCAGCCCGTACGCCGCGGCGCACCGGCTTCAGCCCATCGAGGCCGATGGCGACATCGTCCCCGGGATCAGGAGCTGGTCGACACCCGGCCACACGCCGGGGCACACCAGCTACGTGGTCGAGAGCGAGGGACAGAAACTGATCGTGACGGGTGACCTGATCCACGTCGCCGCCGTCCAGTTCGACGACCCGGCCGTGACGATCTCGTTCGACAGCGACCCCGCGGGGGCCGCGAAATCGCGCAACAAGGTGTTCACCCAGGCGGCCAAGGACGGCACGCTGATCGCCGCCGCGCATCTGCAATTTCCAGGCATGGGCCACCTCAAGGCCAAAGGCACCGGCTGGCAGTTCGTGCCGGTCAACTACACGCGTATGCGCTGAACGGCGCCTCTTTGCAAAGTCCGGACGGAAATGTCCGGAATGCGGCGTCGATTCCGTCTACCCCTGTACGGAACCACCGCGTCGGTCCAACCGACGCGGCGAGGTCGTTCAACCACAGGGGCAACGCAATGGACATCGAACAGAACTCGGGCTTCAACTCTCGGCAAGGGCGGGATCGCCAAACATTGGCGATGGCCTGCACCGGCGCACTTCTGGTCGCCTCGCTCCAGCTCGTCGTCCTGACCAGGTACGAGGCCGACGAGTCACAGGCGGCGACAACGGCAGCGTCGGTCTCCATCGGCCGCGCCGCCGTCGACCGCCTGCCCAGCGTGAAGGCCTGGACGGCGGCGTCGCATGCGGGGCTCGTCGCCCCTGGCCTGCCCCTTCACGAGGACCGCAGCGGCGACTGAGAAAGCGTTCGTTGCCCGCTGCGGCGGGATGAGCCGTCCTTTCGTCTACGCTTGCGCGATCGCGAAAGGACGTCCCATGCAACGTTTTGATCCGCTTCGCCTGCCGGCAGCCAAGGCCATTGCGATGCTTGCCATGGCGGCGCTCGTCGGCTCCGCAGCCGCCGCGACCTCGGAGGTGTCCGCGTCGGGCTTTCTCGTCACGCTGCGCCAGGAGGTGAAGGCGCCGCCGCAGCGTGTCTACGAGGCCATCGCCAACGTCGGCAATTGGTGGAACCCGGAGCACACCTGGTCGGGCATCGCGGCGAACCTGAGTCTGTCGGCGCAGGCCTCCGGGTGCTTCTGCGAGCGCTGGGACGGCAACTCCGTCGAGCATGGCCGCGTCGTGTTCGCGGCAATGGACCGCATGCTGCGGCTGCGGGCGGCGCTGGGACCGTTGCAGGCGATGGCTGTCGACGGCGTCCTCACCTTCGCTTTGTCCGAGAAGGACGGCAAGACCGCACTTCAGCTCACCTATCGGGTCAGCGGCAACGAGGCCGCCAAGCTTCAGGACATCGCCGGGTCCGTCGACGGCGTGCTCGCCGAGCAGCTGCAGCGCCTCGTCGCGTATGCGGAGACCGGCAAGCCGCCATAGGCGGTCGACCGGCGCGGCGCGATGACCCGTGCACCTCGGCGCGCGGCCATGTGTCAGTTGCATGATGAAAGTAACAACGCTACGATCGCGCCATGCAGCGCACCAGCTTCGAGGACATGGCTTGCCCGATCGCGCGAAGTCTCGAGCGCGTCGGTGAGTGGTGGAGCATCCTGATCCTGCGCGACGCCTTCGCCGGCATGACGCGCTTCGACGAATTCCAGAAGAGCCTGGGCATCGCGCCGAACATGCTGACCCGGCGGCTGGCCTCGCTGGTCGAGGCCGGCATGCTCGAGCGCCGCCCGTACAGCGTTCATCCGCCGCGCGACGACTACGTGCTGACCGACCGCGGTCGCGACTTCCGCACCGTGCTCATCGCCCTGCTGGCCTTCGGCAGCCGGCATTTCGCGGCCACCGAAGGCGGCGCCAGGATCGTCGACGCGGTGACCGGCAAGCCGGCCGATCCGGTCATGGTGGACCGGCGCTCGGGTCGGCCGCTGGTCGAGCCCGACTACAAGATCGTGCGCGGCCGCGCCACTGCCGCCACGTCCCGCACCGCTGGCCCCGGCGCTTCCCGCTCCAACCTGCTTGCGGCTGGCAGGCCGGCGAGCCGCACGAAGGCAAGGCTCGGCGCATGAGCACCCTCGCCGCCGCCCTGCCGCTCACGCGACCGCCAGCGCCGAGCCCAGCGCCTGTCGCCGAACCGTCCGCCATGAGCCCGCGTACCTGGCGGCTGCTGCACGGCCCCATCATCGCCACGCTGCTCGCGCTCGCGTGGCCCAACATCCTGGTGATGACGGCGCAGGCGTCGACCGGGCTCATCGAGACCTGGTGGGTGTCTCGCCTCGGCACCGACGCGCTCACCGGCATGGCGCTCGTGTTCCCCGGCTTCATGATGATGACGATGCTGGCCAGTGGCGCCATCGGCGGCGGAATCTCGTCGGCCGTCGCGCGTGCGCTCGGCAGCGGCCGCCGCGCCGACGCGGATGCGCTGGTGCTGCACGCGATCCTCATCAATCTCGCATTCGGCATCGCGACCTCGATCCTCTTCCTCGTCTTCGGCCGGCAGATCTACAGCGCGATGGGCGGCCGTGGCGGCTCGCTCGAAGCGGCGCTGAAGTATTCGAACGTGGTCTTCGCCGGCAACGTCCTGATCTGGTTGATGAACGCACTGGCCAGCGTCATCCGCGGCACCGGCAACATGCTGGTGCCGTCGATGGCGATCTGTCTGGGCGTCGTGTTGCTGGTGCCGCTTTCGCCGCTGCTGATCTTCGGCTTCGGTCCGATTCCGGCGCTCGGCATCGCCGGCGGCGGCCTCGCCATCCTGCTCACCACGTCGCTCATGATCGCCGTGCTCGGGTGGTACATCCTTTCCGGCCGATCGCTGGTGCGCCTGCACGGTGCGCGCCTGCGCTGGCCGATGTTCGCCGACATCCTGCGCGTCGGCGCGGTCGGCGCGATCAGCACGCTGCAGACCTCGCTCACCGTGGCGCTGACCACGGCGCTCGTCGGCGTCACCGGTGGCCCCGACGCGGTGGCGGGCTACGGCACCGGCGCGCGGCTCGAATACCTGCTGATCCCGCTCGTGTTCGGCCTCGGCGCGCCGATGGTGGCGATGGTGGGAACCAACATCGGCGCCGGCCAGCGGCAACGTGCGCTTCGCATCGCCTTGACGGGCGGCGCGCTGGCCTTCGCCGTGACCGAGACCATCGGCATCGCCTCCGCCATCTGGCCCGAGGCGTGGCTCATGCTGTTCGGCCGCAATCCGCACATGCTGGCGACGGGCACCGCCTACCTTCGCTTCGTCGGCCCGACCTTCGGCTTCTTCGGCCTCGGCCTGTCGCTGTACTTCGCGTCCCAGGGTGCCGGGCGGCTCGCCTGGCCACTCCTTGCCGGCCTGGTGCGGATGGTCATCGCCATCGGCGGCGGCTGGGCCGTGCTCACCCTGACTGGATCGGTGAGCTGGGTGTTTGCGGTCCTCGGCTGCGCGCTCGTCGTGTACGGAGCGATGCTGGCGACGGCGATCGCCTCGGGCGTCTGGTTCAGTTCGGGCGCAGACGCTGGCGCGTCGAGCCTGCGCGCTAGCGCACCTCGCGCCGGGCGTTCCTGAAGATCTGCATCCAGGGACTGCGCTCGCTGCGCTCGCCGGAGGTCCAACTCATCTGCACGTTGCGGAACACGCGCTCGGGGTGGGGCATCAGCGCGGTGTAGCGGCCGTCGGCGGTGGTCACTGCGGTCAGGCCGCCGGGACTGCCATTCGGGTTGGCAGGGTAGGCCTCGGTCGGCGCGCCCCGGTGGTCGACGAAGCGCAGCGCCGCATGCACGCGCGCCGCATCGCCGCGCTGGCTGAAGTCGGCGAAGCCCTCGCCGTGCGCCACCGCGACCGGAATGCGGTTGCCGGCCATGCCGCCGAAGAAGATCGACGGCGACGGCAGCACTTCGACGAGGCTCAGCCGCGCCTCGAACTGCTCGCTGCGGTTGCGCGTGAAGCCCGGCCACGCGTCGGCGCCGGGAATCATCGGTGCGAGCGCGGCCAGCATCTGGCAGCCGTTGCAGACGCCGAGTGCGAAGACGTCGGTGCGCGCGAAGAAGCTCGCGAACTGCTCGGCGAGCAAGGGATTGAACAGGATCGAGCGGGCCCAGCCTTCGCCGGCGCCGAGCGTGTCGCCGTAGCTGAAGCCGCCGCAGGCGACGAAGCCCTGGTAGCGGTCGAGGCGCGTGCGTCCGGCCTGCAGGTCGGTCATGTGCACGTCGTAGGTCTCGAAGCCGGCCTGGTCCATCGCGTAGCTCAACTCGACGTGGCTGTTGACGCCTTGCTCGCGCAGGATGGCGACCCTGGGCCGCGTGCCGACGAGCGCCGGCGCCGACAGCGCTGTCGTGGTCACTGACGATGATGACGACTCGTCGCCCGCGTCGGCCGGAGCCGAGACCAAGCCCGCGCCGACAACGTGAACGTGCAAGCCGGGATCGTCGGCCAGGCCCGCGGCGGCATGCTCCGCATCGGCGCACTCCGGGTTGTCGCGAAGGCGCGCGATGCGCCAGCTGACCTCGTCCCAGGCCTGGTGAAGATCGCGCAGCGGCGCGCTGAAGACCGCCTTTGCATCGCGCCAGACCTCGACGACGCCGCGCCCGTTGGTCTTGCCGATCGCGTGGCTGTGCCGGCTGAGGCCGCAGGTGCGCAGGATCCTCAGGGCCTCGTCGCGACGTGCCGTCGGCACCTGCAGGACGACGCCGAGCTCCTCGTTGAAAAGCGCGCGCAGGCTCAGCTCCTCGCGCCGTGCGCTGACCTGCGTCGCCCAGTTCTTCGAGTCGCCATGCTCGGCGCGGCTGTCGGCGATGCCGTCGCTCTCCGTCACCAGCAGATCGATGTTCAGGCTCACGCCGATGTGGCCGGCGAACGCCATCTCGCAGACCGTCGCCCACAGGCCTCCATCGCTGCGATCGTGGTACGCGAGCACCATGCCGGCGTCGCGCAGCGCGTCGATGGCGGCGACGAGCGAGAGCAGGCGCGCCGGCTCGTCCAGATCGGGCACGTCGTTGCCGAACTGGCCGAGCACCTGCGCCAGCATCGAGCCGCCCATGCGCTTCAGGCCATGGCCGAGGTCGACGAGCAGGAGCGTCGTGTCGCCGGGCAGGAGCTGCGGCGTGAAGGCCGGGCGCACGTCGTCGAGGGTGGCGAAGGCGCTGACGATCAGGCTCACCGGCGCGGTCACCTGCTTTTCGACGCCGCCTTCGCGCCAGCGCGTGCGCATCGACAAGCTGTCCTTGCCGACCGGAACGCTGATGCCGAGGGCCGGGCACAGCTCCATGCCGACCGCCTTGACCGTGTCGTAGAGCGCGGCGTCGTCGCCCGGTGCCGACGGGTCGTCGCTGCACGCCGCCATCCAGTTGCAGCTGAGCTTGACGCGGCCCAGCTCGATCGGCGCGGCGAGCAGATTGGTGATCGCCTCGCCGACGGCCATGCGACCGGATGCCGGCGCGTCGATCGCGGCGAGCGGCGTGCGCTCGCCCATCGCCATCGCTTCGCCGCGAAAGCCGCTGTAGTCGGCCAGCGTGATCGCGCAATCGGCGACCGGAACCTGCCACGGGCCGACCATCGGATCGCGGCTGCTCATGCCGCCGACGGTGCGGTCGCCGATCGTGATCAGGAAGCGCTTGCTGGCGACGGTGGGATGGCGCAGCACGTCGAAGGCGACGGTCTTCAGGTCGACATCGCCGAGGTCGAGCGCAGGCATGTCGGCCGTGGCACGTCGCACGTCGCGGTGCATCTTGGGCGGCTTGCCGAGCAGCACGTCCATCGGCATGTCGATGTCGGCGCCCTGGCCCAGCACGCTCGCTTCGTGGGTCGCGAGCACCAGATCGCGCGCGTCGGTCGCCTTGCCGACGACCGCGAACGGGCAGCGCTCGCGCTCGCAGATGGCGCGAAAGGCGGGCAACGCGTCGACGTCGAGCGCGACGGCGTAGCGCTCCTGGCTCTCGTTGCACCAGATCTCCTTCGGCGCCAGACCGCTCTCCT